>CAMLEQ010000151.1 GCA_946479015.1 uncultured Gemmatimonadota bacterium
CCGGCGGGAGGAGCACCGTGGCGTACGACGTGTCGCCCGGCGGCACGGCGTTGGGGCCGCCCACCTCGTACGGTCCGGGGAACGTGCTGTCCCCCTGCACCGCCGCGATGAACTCCTGGAAGGTGTGCGTTCCGAGCCACACGACGCCCATCATGTGCAGCTCCTTCCCCGCGTTGATCATGCGGAACGTGACCGGGCCGGCGGGCACCGGGCGCGCCGAGGACACCGAGAACGCGAAGTCGTGCGCGACGACGGTGACGACGGGCTGCGGCACGGGGCGGCGCATCGCGGGGCGATGCACGGGGGCGAAGGGCACCGCCAGGGCGAGGAGCGGCGCGACCACAGTGGACCTCATGCGATCTCTCCGTGTGTGGAAGTGGACACGGAAGGGTGCGCCGCACGCCGGCAGGCGTCTTGTAGAAAACGGTCACGGGGCGCCGCACGAGGCGCCCGGCGACCTGGCGCGCGCTCAGCGCGTGGCGCGCGAGGTCAGCGCGGCGTCGAGGAATCGCTCGCCGGGACTGAACCGCGGGGGCGTGGTCCCCGCGAAGTCCCGATAGTCTCGAATCAGGTGCGCCTGATCGACGTAGCCGTAGCGCACCACCGCTTCGGCCCAGTGGGCCCGAGCGGTGCTCTGCAGGAACGCATGCGCGCGCCGGAAGCGGGTGATGCGCGCGAACGTCTTCACCGGGAGCCCGAGCTCTTCGTGAAAGCGGCGGCGTAGCGTGCGCTCGCTGCACGCCAGATCCGCCGCGAGCGTGGAGACACGGTCGCCGCGGCCGTCGGCGCGAGCGAGGCGCGCGACGGCATGGGCGACGAGGTCGAGCGGTGCCGCGGCCCGGCGCAGCCGCCGCAGCAGGAAGCGATCGGTGGCCGCGACCCGCTCGGCGAAGCTCCGCGCGTGCATCACCTCGTCCGCCCAGGCGCGCGCGTCGGTCGCGAGCGCGGGGGACAGTACGTCGTCGAGCGCGACGGCCCGGTCGCTCGAGCCGCCGCCGCGCAGATGCAACAGCGCGTTGGCGCCGAGCGGCGTGAAGTGGACGCAGAAGGAGCGCAGCGGTCCCGCGACGACGTTGTCGTGCCAGCGCGTGAGCGGGCCGATCATGCAGCACGGCAGCACCCGCCCGGTGCCGCCCACGCCCTCCATCACCACATCGCCCGACCAGAGCACCGCGACGACGGATCCCGTGAGCGCGCTGAGCTGGTGCCGCATCGTCTCCCCCGGCGGGACATCCAGCGCGACCTGGACGTACCGCGAGACGTGAGCGTGGAGCGCGGGGTGCGGTGTCCCGCTCCGAGCGGGAGTCGGGATCGGCGAGGGGAGCCGGTGCACGGGAGTCATCGGCGTCCGACGCGTCACCGCACCACGAACTCCCGGACCATCCCCATCTGCGCGTGGAGCTTCGGCGCGGTGCCCTCGGCGAGCACGCACAGCATCACGTAGTGCCCCGGCTCGAGATGCACCCGGATCTCGTCCGACCGACCCGGCGACAGCGTGGCCGCGCCGCCCACCTGCACGGTGGGCGGCTCCCCCCGCGGGTTGGCCCCCCACGCCGACAGATCGGCCATCGTCTTGCCGGGGCGGAACCGCTGGATGAGCGCGAGATGCTCGCGCGGCCCGTGGTTCTCGAACCGGAGCACGTGCCACCCGGCGCGCAGGGTGTCCGGCATGCCGGCGTACGCGAAGTCGGCCATGCGGATGGCGGCGTCGGGGCGAGGCATCCGCGACCGCGCTCCGCGCGCGGGGCGCACGGTCAGCACCCGGTACATCCCCTTCATGCGGTGCGTCCCGGAGCCGTCGGGGAGCGGGAGCACGCACGTGAGGATGTAGCGCCCCGGAGCGAGATCCACCGTGGCCCACGCCTCACGCGGCCCCACGTCGCTGGCCTCGGTGCCGCCCACCACCGAGATCCCGCCGGCCTCCACGCTGTCCTTCCGCATCCACCCGTCGAACGTCTCCCACGTCATGCCGGCGGGATACGTGAACACCATCAGGTGGTGCGACAGCTTGCCATGATTCACGAGGTGGAACGTGGTCGGCCCGGCATCGATGGTGTCGGGCGCCATCAGCGCGTACTCCACCGCGGTGACGGTCACCACGTGCGGCGCCTGAGCGCGGAGCGCACGCGCGCCGGTGGTGGACGCCAGGCCGATGATGCAAGCGGTGCCGAAGAGCGGGCGGCGACGAGCGGCGATCATTCGAGATCCCCGGTGCGAGGGTGGTGGGAGGACGACCCGCGGCAGGTGGACAGCCCCGAGGTTCGATGATACGCGTGCCGGACGCGAGCGGAAGAGCGGGCGGCGCCGCGCAGTCGCGATCGGGGAGCTGGTAGTCGCACCGGCACTTCCCATCGGCGCACGACATCGCGCCCCGGCCGGCGCGCACGCACCGCCAGCACTCACTGAGCCGTTCTCTCCCCTCCGGCACGCCGAGCACACGCGACACCGCGGCGGCGCCACCCGGAAGGATCGCGCGCAGCGCCGGACGCCCTGCCGCATCGAAGGACAACTCGGCCAGCGCGACGAAGCCGGCTTTCCGGATCCCGGATCCCGACGCGTGGTTCTCGGGTGCGTACGCGATCCAGAATCGCTCGGCCTCGTCCGACTCGGCGCGCACGATCGCCTGGAGGAGCCGCGGGTAGATCCCGAGGCCGCGGTACGACGGCAGCGTCACGAAGTTCCAGAGATAGCGCTCGCCGGCAGGGATGCCGAACGACGCCCGCACCTCTCCGATGTCGGCCTCGCGGGTGGCGACCCACCCCCACGCCGCCGGCCGGCCGGCCATGAGGGCGACGTACGCCCGATGCCCCGCGGCGAAGCGGCGCGTCATCTCCGACACGTCGCGCCCCTGGAGCGCGGCCATTCTGGCGGCATCGGTCTCCCGGTGGAGCGAGAAGCCGGGGAGCGGCGGCAGTGCGGGCACCGGATCATCACGGCGGCGAGCGGCGACGGGCATGGCACTATCCTCGTGTGGACGGGGTGATGACACGGACGGCGCGCGGGCGTCTCGAGCTCGATGCGGACACGTTGGGGAACCCACGAGAGCAGGGGCGAATACGTGAAGAGCCACGTCACGGGGACGTGGCTCCAGAGTATCAGGCCGAGGGAAAGTGCGCTTGAATGAACGGGCTACTCCACACAGCCCCGGCATGTGGACCAACTATACTCGCGACGATATCGTTGACGCATGAGCTCCGCCGCCCTCCTCGAACAGTACCGTCCGTCCCTCACCGGCCACTGCTACCGCATGCTCGGCTCCGTCGTGGACGCGGAGGATGCGGTGCAGGAAGCGATGCTCCGCGCCTGGAAGGGGATGGACCGCTTCCAGGGGCAGTCGTCGCTGAAGACGTGGCTGTACCGCATCGCCACCAACGTCTGCCTGGACATGCTCTCCGCCTCCGAGCGCCGGCGCGTGCGCCCCGTGGATCTCTCCGACTCGCCGGGCGTCGTGCACGACGCGCTCGTGCTCGAGCAGCGCCCGCGCGAGCACTGGGTGGAGCCGATCCCCGATGCCATGGCACTGCCGGCCGCGGAGAGCTGCGACCCCGAGGAGCACGCGATCCTTCGCGAGAGCATCCGCCTCGCCTTCGTGGCCGCGTTGCAGTACCTGCCGCCGCGGCAGCGCGCGGTGCTGCTCCTCACGCAGGTCCTGAACTGGTCGGCGGCCGAAGCGGCCGAGAGCCTCGACATGACCGTGGCGGCGGTGAACAGTGCGCTCCAACGCGCCCGCGCGACGCTCGCTACGCGCAACCCCGCGGTGGTGCCGCGCGAGCTCTCCGAGGAGCAGATGCGGCTCGTGGCGCGCTACGTCGAAGCCTTCGAGCGGTACGACATCGCCGCGCTCACCGCGCTCCTCCACGAGGAGGCGACGCTCTCGATGCCGCCGTACGATCTCTGGCTCCAGGGGCACGACTCGATCGCGCGGTGGCTGCTCAGCTTCGGGATCGACTGCAAGGGCTCGCGGCTGGTGCCGGTGGAGGCCTGCGGGGGGACGCCGGCCTTCGCGCAGTATCGACGCGGAGGTGCGTGGCCCTGGGCGCTGCTCATGCTCGAGATCCGGGACCACCACATCGTGAGCATGACGTCGTACCTGGACGTGGAGACGCTCTTCCCGCGCTTCGGGCTGCCGATGCAGCTCACGGCATGACCCGATCGCGCCCCAACCCGATGCGAGCGAGCGACTTGCGGTCCCGCCGGAGAAATCTCCGGCGGGACCGCTGATTTTCGGCGCGATCGGGAGTCAAAGGGGTGTGAACCAACCCCGAGGGCTACGATCATGTCCGCCAGATATCTCGAATCCGCTTCTCTCCCCACGCCGTCCGTCGTCCGCACGTCGGCCACGACGCGCTGGACCGGCCGCATCCTCACCGGCCTCGCGGCGCTGTTCCTCGCCATGGACGCCGGGATGAAGATCCTGGGTGCGCGGCAGGCCGTCGATGGCACCGTGCAGCTCGGCTTCGCGCCGCACATGGTCCCGACGATCGGCCTGCTCGCGCTCGCGTGCCTCGTCCTCTACATCATCCCACGCACGGCGCCCGTTGGCGCGGTGCTGTGCACGGGATATCTCGGCGGCGCGGTCGCCGCCAGCCTCCGGCTCGGGAGCCCGCTCTTCACGAACACGCTCTTCCCGGTGTACTTCGCCGCCCTCGTCTGGGGAGGGCTGTACCTGCGCGACGACCGCGTCCGCGCGCTGCTCCGCCCCGCTCGCTGACTCGCTTCACCATCCACTCGACGATACGGAGATCGAACCATGTCCACCTCGCAGGCACCCGCCCCGACGATCCGGAACGCCGGCAACAAGCCCACGAACCCTCACAAGCTGTTCGTGAACGTCCCCGTGAGCGATCTGCAGCGCTCGATCGAGTTCTTCGAGACGCTCGGCTTCGCCTTCAACCCGCATTTCACCGACGCGACGGCGACGTGCATGCTCGTCGGCGAGGACGCGTACTTCATGCTGCTCACGCGTGACCGGTTCACGGGCTTCAGCCGGCGTCCGCTCGGCGACGCGCACAAGGAGACGAACGCGTTGTTCTCCCTCTCCGTGAACAGCCGGGCGGAGGTGGACGAGATGGTGCGCAAGGCCGTGGCCGCGGGCGGCTCGCACGCGGCGGATCCGCACGATCACGGGTTCATGTACGGCTGGAGCTTCTACGATCTCGACGGACACCACTGGGAGGTGTTCTGGATGGATCCGAGCGCGATTCCCGGCTGAGCCGGGGCGTACGCGATCGGTCGCGGACGCCTCCGAGCCCCTTCGGCTCGGAGGCGTCCGCGGTCGGGGCCGCGGTCTCGAAGAGCGGCCGCGCGAGCATCTCGGTGCCGAGGAGCAGCAGGCCGATGAGGAACCACCGGCGAAACGTCACCGGGCTCGTTCGCCGGCGCACCGCGCTCCCCGCCCACATCCCGGCGAGTGCCGGCAGCACGGCGAGCACGGAGATCTCCAGGTGCTCGACGTGGAACGCCCCGCGCAGCGCCAGTCCGGCCGCGAGCGAGATGGTGGACACCGTGAAGGAGAGTCCCAGCGCCTGCACCAGGTCGTCCTTCTCGAGGCCGAGCGCCTGAAGGTAGGGCACCGCCGGGATGACGAAGACGCCGGTTCCCCCCGCGACGAGGCCGGTGGTCGCGCCCACGAGTGGGGACAGCAACGATTCCAGGCGCCGCGGCACGCGGATCTGGCGGGCCAGGAGCGTGTACGCGGCGTAGACGACCAGCACCGCGCCGAGCGCGGACGTCGTGAGCCGCGTGTCGCCTCGCGACAGGAGCGAGGCGGCCCAGACAGTTCCGACGACGATGGCCGCCATCATCGGCCACAGCTTCGCGGCGAGCCGCCCGGCGCTCCGCCCGGCGAGAAGCTGCCAGACGTTCGTCACGAGGGCGGGGACGATCAGCAGCGCGGCGGCGGTGGCGGGCGAGAGCACCGCGCCGAGCACGCCCATGGCGAACGTCGGGAGTCCCATGCCCGTCGCCCCCTTGATGACGCCGCCGGCGAAGAACGTCGCCGTCACCACGACGATGAGCATCACGTGGAAGTTGGCCATGTCTCCATCGTAGACGGCGAGGCCCGAGGCACAATGCGGAAGACCGGCAGCCAGCCTTCGGCTGGCCCGAAGGCTCGGCGCGCGATATGTTGGCGGCATGCGCTTCGATCTCACCGATCTGCGCCTCTTCCTCGCCGTCATCGACGCCGGCAGCATCACCCACGGTGCGGCGGCGGCGAACCTCTCGTTGCCGGCCGCGAGCGAGCGCCTGCGCGACATGGAGGCGGCCGGCGGAGTCGAGCTGCTCGTGCGCGGCCCGAGGGGCACGGTGCCCACCGAGGCAGGGGAGGCGCTGGCGCACCACGCGCGGCTGATCCTTCGCCAGCTCGCGCACATGCAGGGCGAGCTCGCCGAGCACGCGAGAGGGATCCGGGCGACGCTCCGCCTGCTCGCGAACACGGCGGCGATCACCGAGTTCCTGCCGGAGCGGCTCGGCTCCTGGCTGGCGGCGCATCCGCGCGTGGACATCGACCTGCGCGAGCGGCAGAGCTCCGACATCGTCAAGGCCGTGTCGGGTGGACTGGCGGAGATCGGCATCATCTCCGACGCCGTCGACACCGGCGCGTTGCAGCTCCGGCCGTTCGTCATCGACCGGCTGGTCGTCGTCAGGCCGCGCGGGCATCCCGCGGCGGCGGAGAAGCGCATGGCGTTCGCGGACGTCGTACGCCACCCGTTCGTGGGGCTCGCCGGGGGAGCGCTGCAGGACTACCTGGATGGGTGGGCCGCTCGATCGGGAGCGCGGATGAAGTCGCGAGCGCGGGTCCGGACGTTCGAGGGGATCTGCCGGCTGGTGTCGCAGGGAGCTGGGCTCGGCATCGTTCCGGAGACGGTCGCGCGTCGATGCCGCAGGTCGATGCCGCTCGGCATCGCCCGCCTCACGGACGACTGGGCGACGCGCCGGCTGTCCCTGTGCTTCCGGTCGGAGGAGGATCTATCGCCGATCGCGCGCGATCTCGCCGGGCATCTCCGTGGCTCGTCAGGCGGCGTGCACCGGAGCGGCGGGTAGTAGATTCGGGCAATCCCGCGCTCACTCGCCGCGACTCCATGGGAGCGTGCGATGGGCGAAGCGCGCGTCGCCGCGCAGCAGATGAAAGAGGTACGAGCCGAGGCAGAAGCGGCCGAGGACCAGCGCGCCGAGAGCGCCGAGGAGCACGCCCTCGAGCGCCCATGCGACGATGGGGCGACCGCCGATCAGCGCCAGCGCGGCGCCGGCGAGCAGCGCGCCGGCCAGCCCCTGGGCGAAGCGCCGCGGCCCCGGCGCCGGCGAGAGCGGCGGGAGTCGCCGCGGCCGTGCCACGGCTCGGTTGTAGATCGCGTCGAAGGGGTTGAACCGGGGAACGAGAGCGTTCCACCACAGCACTCCCGCGAGGATCAGGAAGAACGTCGCCGACTGGACGAGAACGGCGAGCAGCACGATGGCCGCGAGAAGCCGCGGCTGGAACATGAGGGCTGGGTACTGATACGCGCAGCTCGCGGCGCTCGCATCCCGAAAGCCCTGCTGGCGCACGAACTGACGCTCTGAGATCCCGGACATGAGGTCCTCGGCGCTCGAACGCATCTCCTGGCGTCGACGTCGTGCGCGGCGCATACTCCGCCGAGCAGGCACGAGCCCGCCATCGCCGCGGACGCCGGCGGCTGTCGCCAGGACATCGCCACTCTGTCCCAGATCATCCATGCACGCAAGACCACCACGGATGCGATCCATCCGATATCTCCCCGCCTTCGCCGTCGCGGCCGCCATCGGCTGCGCGACGGCGCGCGCCACCCACCCGGTACCGCAGCCGCCGATCATCCCGCACTCGCGGTGGCAATCACAGCCGCCGCTCGGCCATGCCGCGGACGCGATGCGACGCAACGAGCCGTCCGGCGGCACGCTCGTCTTTCACGACCTGTCGATCACCGTGCTCGGCACCTCCGCGGACTCCAGCGGAGCATCGGCCGGCTCCGGGAACGGCTCTCACGCCGACGACGTACGCCTGCGACTCCACGCCGGCGACGCACGGGAGGAGCGCACCGCCCGCGAGGGCGAGGCGTTCAACTGGCGCGGGTACCACGTCGCCATCGTGGCGGTCTACGGGAAGGGGGAGCTGGGCGGAGGGCTCGTGGCGCTCGAGGTGGCGACCGTGGCGTCGCTCCCGCCCGCCGTCGCGTCGGCGGCGGTCGCGGGGGGAGCGGAGCTGCGGCTACGAGTTCCCCAGCGCATCACCAGCATCACGCTGCATCACGAGGGGAGCCGCGAGCCGCTGCGCCCCGGAGATGATCCCGTCGCGCAGCTGCGCGCGCTGCAGTCGTGGGGCGCGAGCGATCGGAACTGGTGGGACGTGCCGTACCACTACCTGATCGACCTCGACGGCCACATCTACGAGG
>CAMLEQ010000152.1 GCA_946479015.1 uncultured Gemmatimonadota bacterium
CCCCTTGAGCCAGCGCGCGAGGAACCGGTCGGAGACGTGCTGGATGAGCCGGTAGCTCTGCGCGTCGTACGCCGCGCCGTGGTGTCCCGGCGGGTAGATGCGGAGATCCACGTCCTTCCCGGCCTCGGTGAGCGCGGTGAGAAGCTGCATGGTGTTCTGCGGGTGGACGTTGTCGTCCATCATCGAGTGGATCACCAGCAGGTGCCCGTCGAGCTTCCCCGCGTTCTCGATCGCCGAGCTGGCGGCGTAACCCGCGGCGTTGTCCCCGAGCAGCCCCATGTACCGCTCGGTGTAGATGGTGTCGTACAGCCGCCAGTCACCCACGGCGGAGTTGGCCACCCCCACGGTGAACACATCGGGGTACATCTCCATCGTGTACACCGTCGCGTAGCCGCCGTAGCTGGTCCCGATGATCCCCATGTGCTTCGCGTCCACGTACGGGAGCGTCGCCAGGTAGTGTGCGGTCTCGGCGAAGTCGTGCGACTCCCACTTGCCGAGGTGCTCGTACACCACCTTCTCGAACGCGCTGCCGTAGTTGTTCGACCCGCGGTTGTTCACTCCCACCACGATGTACCCCCGCTGCGCCAGCCACTGCAGCCAGCCGCTGGGGTTGAACTGGTCGTACACCTCCTGCGAGCCCGGGCCGCCGTACACCGAGAAGATCACCGGGTACTTGCGCGTGGAGTCGAACGGGACCGGCTTGATCATGAACGCGTCGATCCGCACGGAGTCGGACGTCGTGAAGGCGAACGGCTCGGCCGGCGAATACGCGTGCGAGGCCAGCCACTGTCCCACCTGCGCGTTGTCCTCGAGCGTGCGGAGCATCTTCTTCGATGCCGTGCTCCACAGCTCCACGCGCGCGGGCTGGTGCACGGACGACCAGTCGTCGATGTACCACCGCGTGTCGGGAGACATGTCGATCTCGTGCTTCCCGGCGGTGGTGGTGACGCGCCGCGCGTGGGAGCCGTCGAAGCGGACCTCGTAGAGCTGCCGCTGCAGCGGCGAGTCCTGCGTGGACGAGTAGTAGATGAGCCGCCGCTTGGGGTCGATCCCCTCGATGCGCGTGACGCTCCACTTCCCGTGCGTCACCTGGTCGATCAGCTTCCCCGAGTAGTCGTAGCGGTAGATGTGCTGCCAGCCGTCGCGGTCGGAGATCCAGAAGAACTCGTGCGTCCCCTCGGGGAAGGACATCATGTCCTGGATCCCGGCGTAGAAGTCGTACACGTCGATCCACGTCTTCGACGTCTCAGTCATCACCTGGCGCCGGCCGCCGGTGTTCACGTCGAAGAAGAAGAGCTTCATCACGTTCTGTGGCCGGTTGAGCGTGATGACGGCGATCGTGTCCGGGTGGCTCGTCCAGTAGATGCGTGGGATGTAGAGCTCCCCCTTCTCGCCGGTGTCGAGCCAGCGCTGCTGCCCGCTCTTCACGTCCACGACGCCGATGCGGACGGTGGGGTTGGAGTCGCCCGGCTGCGGGATGCGGATGCGATCCCACTCCGGATGCCGTCCCGAGTAGTCGGTGAGCTGCACCACCGGCTCCGCGCGCTCGTCCACCTGCCAGTAGGCGATGTGGCGGCTGTCCGGGGACCAGTTCCAGGCCTGGGCCATCCCGAACTCCTCCTCGTACACCCAGTCGAAGTGGCCGTTGAACACGTGCTCGGTGGCATCGTGCGTGAGCCGCTTCTCCGAGTGGTGCGCGAGGTCCTCCACGTACATGTCGCCGCCGCGCTCGAAGCCGAGCATCGTGCCGTCGGGGGAGAGCTCCGCGGTGCGCGCGCCGCGCGTGGCGAGCTGCAGCCGGTGGTCGGCGAGCGAGTAGATGTAGTAGTCGGAGGTGCCGGAGCGCCGGTAGATCTGCTGGAAGTGGGTCTGGAAGACGAGGTGCTTGGAGTCGTGCGCCCACTGGAACGACTCGTACGAGAACGGCTCGGCGGTGTCGGGGAAGGTGAGGCCGTCGGCGGTGAAGAGGAGGGTGTCGCGGCCCGTGGCCGGGTCGAGGGCGCGGATCACCTCGTTCCCTGTCCTGGGGTCGCGCTCGGTGTACGAGAAGCGCGCGCCGCCGTCGATCCAGTTCACATCGCTCGGCCCCTGGTGCCCGGCCAGGGCGCTCGTGGCGCGCAGGGCATCCTCGAGGCTCGAGAAGCGCTGTTTCTCCTGCGCGTGGACGGCGATCGGGGCGACGAGCAGCGCCGTCGCCACCACGTACGTCGCGTATCGTGCGTGCATGCGGTGAGTCACCGGTGAGGGTTCGAGTGCGGAGCGCCGCGACCGGCCGGCGCCGGACCGCGAAGGCTCGCCGGAGTGGGACGGCGGCCGGCCGCCCACGCCTCCGGGGTCGCGCTCCGGATGATAACATCCGCGCGCGGCGTGCGGCGCATCCACTGGATGGGTGCCGGCCGCGCGGATGTTGCCGCCGCCCCCTCCGTGCGCCATCATCCGGCCAGTCCGGCGTCTCTCGCCTCGACCCTCATTCCGGAGCCCCGATGAACGACAAGCAGTTGCTCGCGCTCGCGAAGAAGAACGCGGCCAAGGCGGCGGCGCCGTCGCCGAAGAAGCGGCGGCCAGTCTACGATGCCACGCTGGAGGCCACACGCCCGGCCGACGAGGTGGACGAAGGCGACGCGGCGGAGATCTTCCGCGAGATGAAGCGCCGCGAGTTCTGACGGGCGCTCCGGGCGATGGCGCGGCTGCTCGTGGGGCTCGCGGCGGTCGCGGCGATCCCACTGGGGTGGCTCGCCGCCGTGCGCCTGCTCGCCGGTCTCGAGCGCCGCTCTCCGGCGGGCTACTACCTGGCCAACGCGACGGCGGGGGCGGCGGGGGCGATGGGTGCCGCGGCGGTGCTCGCCGCCGCCTGGCGCCTGAAGCTCCTCTCGGCCGGCGTCGCGGGCGGGGAGTGGCCGGCGCTCCTGGCGCTCGCCGGGGCGATCGGCGCGCTCGGCGGCGCGGGCGCCGCGGTGCGCGATCGCCACTGGTTCCACCCACGCTCCCACGATCCGTTCGGCATCGACGCGGCGCGCCGCATCCTGGCCGCCGAAGCGCGCGCGACGGTGGACGAGCGCCGCCGCACCGCGCAGCGGCTCCTGGAGCAGGCGCGTGCCCGTGACGATGTGCTGCCCCCCGAGCTCGAGGCGTACGTGCGACGGAACCGTGCGCGACCGGAGGCGCGCCTGGCGCGTGTGGCGGGGCGGGCGCATACTGGTCGCGGCGCGCTCCCGAGTGGCGACGCACGGAGCGCGCACTCATCCTGACCCGGGCGCGCGGGAGGCACGACGTGACGATCGCTTCGGAAGCGGATCTCGCCGGGATGCGCGGCGCCGGTCGCGCCGGCCGCGCGGTGGCGAGCGGCGCCGCCGCGCTGCTGCTGGTCGCGCTGCTGGCCGCGCCCGCCGCGGCGCGCGCGCAGGGTGCCGCCGCCGAGCGCGATGCGCCCCCGCCGCCCGCCCACCACCGGAGGCACCTCGCGCCGGAGGAGGTGAGCGCGTGGGTGGGCGTCGCGAGCCACTCCGCGTTCAAGACGCGCGTCGGCACCCCGTCGTACCGCTCGTTCTATCTGACGGCCGTGCGGGCCACGTGGCCGCTAGGCAGGGCGGACGGCGCGGTGTCGTACTTCGTGGACCTCGTGCCGCTCGCCGTCTCCACCGGGATGCCTGACTACGCCCCGGACGACGACTGCATCCCCGGCGAGCTCTGTCCGACCGCGCAGGGCACTCCCCACACGGCCTACGCCGCAGGCCTCTCGCCGCTGGGGATCGCCGTGCGCCTGGCCGGCGGCCGCCGGGTGAGCCTCTCGCTCGAGGGGAGCGGCGGCGGGCTCTGGTTCACGCGCGCCGTCCCCGATCCCAACGCCGCGCGCTTCAACTTCACCGCCGCCGCCGGCGCGTCGCTCGAGATCGCGGTGAGCCGCGAGCGCGCGCTGCGCATCGCGTACCTGTTCCACCACACGTCGAACGGCGGGCGCGCGATCGTGAACCCCGGCCTCAACTCGCACGTCATCTCGCTCGGGCTCGCGTGGCGGCGCCGGTAGCCGGCGCCGCGCTCTCTTCCCACTTCGTTCGGAGGGACGTCCCATGACCGCCAGCGCCGCCCCCGCCGTAAAACCGTTCGAGCACGGCATTCCCAGCATCCTGTGGACGGACCTCGCCGAGGGGGGAGACCAGACCACGAAGTTCCGGCGCGAGCAGGACAGGAAGATCGTCACCAACGCCGTGGAGTACCTGCGCAAACCGGTGAACTACAAGCGCGTGCTGACGAGCAAGACCAAGGGGATGAACTCCGACAACATCCCGCACTACCTCGGCAAGTCGGCGCTCGAGGGGTTCGCGAAGGTGCAGACCGGATCGGCGTACTGGTACGCGACCGTCGCGCTGTACAACACATCCGAGAAGAGCGCGAGGAACGCGGGGAAGCGGCGGCTGATCTTCGAGATCCTCAAGTTCTACACGCCCGAGGGGAGCTACGACGACACCGCGGGGTCGATCACCGCGCTCATCTACTCGCCGTCGCACTACGGCGAAGCCAAGAGCGGCAGCAAGCCCTCCTTCCAGCTCGTGGTGGGCCACCCCTTCGACCTCGCGTCGCTCGGGAGCCTGTACATCCCGCCGGGGACGAGCTGGGCGGACGTGGCCTGACCCCGGCGGCACCGATCCTGCCTCGCGAGGCTCGACGCGCGCCACCGGCGCGCCCACGGCAGGAGGCCGAACGACATGCGCTCATATCGCTCCATTCTCGTGCTCGCCGCTGCGGCGGCGGGGCTCGCCGCGTGCGCCACGAGCCCGCGCGCGGTCACCACGCAGTCCGCCTCGGGAGAGGTGGCCGGCAACGCCGAGGCGGTCTCGCTCGTGGTGCGCAACGACAACTTCGCGGACATGGACGTGTACGCCATCGCGAACGGCGAGAGCCGGCGCGTCGGCATGGTCACGGGGAACAAGACCGCGCGCTTCCGCCTCGATCCCTCGCTCTACCCATCGGGGCAGGTGTCGCTCGTGGCCAAGCCGGTCGGGGGGCGCGGCCTGGCGTCCACGGGGCCGGTGAACGTGATCCGCGGGCAGACGGTGCAGTTCACCATCGCGCCGCGTCTGGAGCAGAGCTCGGTCGAGGTGCGCTGACCGCGGGCCATGGACCCGGCCAACGGGTGACGGCCGGGTCCACCGCGCGTTAGTATTCGACGGGCCGAGCCGTTCCGTCGACATTCACCCGCCGTCACATGACCGAACCGCACGCCACCGAGACCGCCACGCTCGCCGGCGGCTGCTTCTGGTGCCTGGACGAGATCTTCCGCGAGCTCCGGGGGGTGGAGCGCGCCGATCGTCACGGAGATCGTCCCTTTCGATCGCTTCCATCCAGCCGAGAGCTACCACCAGGACTACTACCGGCGGAATCCGGCGCAGCCGTACTGCCGCGTGGTGCTCGAGCCGAAGGTGGCGAAGTTCCGTAAGCGCTTTCTCGAGAAGCTCGCCCGCTGACGCGCCGCGCCGCCGCTCGTCAGGCACGCCGTTCCTCCCCCACCCCCGGATGACCATGCGATTCGCGCGTCCGCTCGCGCTCGCGCTCACCGCGCTCGCCTCCCTCGCTCCGCTCGCGCCGCGCGCCGGCGCGCAGCAGCTCGATTCCTCCCTGTGGGCCGGCATGCGCTGGCGCAACATCGGCCCGTTCCGCGGCGGCCGCACCGTCGCCGCCACCGGCGTCCCCGGTCACCCGGGGCTGTTCTACATGGCGCCGAACAACGGCGGCCTCTGGCGCACCGATGACTACGGGCGCACCTGGTCGCCGCTCTTCGACGATCAGCCCACGGGCTCCATCGGCGCGCTCGCCGTCGCCCCATCCGACCCGAACGTGATCTACGTGGGGAGCGGCGAGGGGCTCCAGCGCCCCGACCTCTCGGTGGGCGACGGCATCTACAAGTCCACCGATGCGGGGCGCACGTGGACGCACCTCGGCCTTCGCGATGGGCGGCAGTTCGGCGCGATCGTGGTGGACCCGCGCGATGCGAACCGGCTGTTCGTGGCCGTGCTCGGGCACCCGTACGGACCGAACGCGGAGCGCGGCGTGTACCGCTCCACCGATGGCGGCACGAGCTTCCAGAAGGTGCTGTACGAGGATGAGAACACCGGGGCGATCGACATCGCGCTCGATCCCGCGAACCCGGACATCGTCTACGCCGTGCTCTGGGCCGCGCGTCAGGCGCCCTGGGAGTACGACAACGCGTACGAGGGGGCGAAGAGCGGCCTGTTCAAGTCCACGGATGGGGGAACCACCTGGCATCGCATCGGGCGCGGGCTCCCCACGGCGGAGCAGGGGCTCGGCCGCATCGGGATCGGGATCGCGCCGAGCGCGCCCTCGCGCATCTACGCCCTGGTGAACGCGCCGAAGCAGGGCGGGTTGTATCGGTCGGACGACGCGGGGGAGAGCTTCACCCGCGTGAACGACAACGAGCGCATCTGGGGGCGCGGCGACGACTTCGCGAACGTGCGCGTGGACCCGAAGCAGCCGGACGTGGTGTACGTGGCGAACACCAGCACGTACCGCTCCACCGATGCCGGCGCGCACTTCACCGGCTGGCGCGGCGCGCCGGGGGGCGACGACTATCACACCATCTGGATCGATCCCGATGATCCGCGCGTGGTGCTCCTGGCCGCCGATCAGGGGACGATCATCACGGTGAACGGCGGGCGCACCTGGAGCTCGTGGTACAATCAGTCCACGGCGCAGATGTTCCACGTGATCACCGACGACCGCTTCCCGTACCACGTGTACGGCGCGCAGCAGGAGAGCGGCTCGGCGGGGGTGGCGAGCCGCGGCGACGATGGACAGATCACCTTCCGCGACTGGCACCCGGTGGGGGTGGAGGAGTACGGCTACGTCGCCCCCGATCCGCTGCACCCCGGGATCATCTACGGCGGCAAGGTGTCGCGCTACGATGAGCGCACGGGGGACGTGCAGAACGTGGGGCCGGTGGCGCTGCGCACGGGGAAGTACCGCTTCGACCGCACCGCGCCGCTCATTTTTTCCCCACGGGATCCGCACCTGCTGTACTTCGCGTCGCAGATCCTCTGGAAGACGGCCGACGGCGGGCAGCACTGGACGGCGATCAGTCCCGATCTCACGCGCGAGCGCCCCGGCGTGCCCGCCACGCTCGGCCACCTCGCCGACGCGGACAGCGCGAACCACCGCGGCGTGATCTACAGCATCGCTCCCTCCCCGCTCGACGTGAACCGCATCTGGGTGGGGACGGATGATGGATTGATCCACGTGACGCGGGATGGCGGCGCGCACTGGACGAACGTCACGCCCCCCGAGCTGACGCCGTGGAGCAAGGTGACGCAGATCGTCGCCTCGCGCTACGACACCGCGACCGCGTACGCCTCCGTGTCGCGCTTCCGCCTCGACGACCTCCACCCGTACATCTACCGCACGCACGATGGCGGGCGCACGTGGACGAAGATCGTGCAGGGGCTGGACACCGTGGGCGCCGTGAACTCCGTGCGCGAGGACCCGACGCGGAAGGGGCTGCTCTTCGCCGCCACCGAGCGGCAGGTATGGGTCTCCTTCGATGACGGCGCGCAATGGAATTCGCTGCGGCTGAACATGCCGGCGACGTCGGTGCGCGACATCGTGATCCACGACGGCGATCTCGTGGCCGGCACGCACGGACGCGGCTTCTGGATCCTCGACGACATCTCGCCGCTCCGGCAGGGGAGCGAGCGGGTGGCGACATCCGATGTGGCGCTGTTCGCGCCGCGCCTCACGTACCGCGTGCGGCGCGACCGGAACACCGACACCCCGCTCCCCCCCGACGAACCGGCGGGGGAGAACCCGCCGGACGGCGCGATCATCGACTACTGGCTGAAGACGCCGCCGCGCGGGCCGGTGACGCTCGAGATCCTCGACCGCGCGGGCGCGGTGGTGCGGCGCTACTCGAGCGCGGACACGCTCACGCCCACCGATCCCGATTCGATCAACGTGCCCGTGTACTGGGTGCGCCCGCCGCGGAACCTCTCGGCGGCCCCCGGGCTGCACCGGTTCGTCTGGGATCTCTACTACACGCCGGCGACGGACCGGCAGGGGGGCTACCCCATCTCGGCCATCGTCCACGACACGCCGCGCGAGCCGCAGGGGCTGCTCGCCGCGCCGGGGCGGTACACGGTGAAGCTCACCGTGGGTGGCCGGAGCTACACGCAGCCGCTGGTCATCGAGCAGGACCCGCGCGTGAAGACGCCGGCCGCGGGGCTCGCGCGAGCGTACGCGCTCGCATCGCGCCTCTACCTCGCGATGCGGCGCGACTACGCGGCGCTCGCCGAGGCGCGGGCGGTGCGCGCGCAGCTCCACA
>CAMLEQ010000153.1 GCA_946479015.1 uncultured Gemmatimonadota bacterium
GCGGCGAGCGCCTTCGTGTCGCGGTGGCGCCCCGTGCGATCGTAGAGGAGCGGGAGCTCCACGTTGTCGAGCGCGCTCGTGCGCGCGAGCAGGTTGAAGCCCTGGAACACGAAGCCGAGCTTCTGGTTGCGGAGATCGGCGAGCGCGTTCCGGCTCAGCCCATCCACGCGGATGTCGTCGAGCACGTAGCTCCCCTCGGTGGGGACGTCGAGGCATCCGAGGATGTTCATGAGCGTGGACTTGCCGGAGCCCGAGGACCCCATGATCGCCACCAGCTCCCCCTGCTCCACCGTGAGGTCGACGCCACGCAGCGCGAGCACGCGATTCTCGCCGGCGCGATAGATCTTCTTCACGCCCTCGACGCGGATGACCGGCGACTCCGTCGCGGTCGTGGTCACGTGGTCGCTCATCAGAGCCCTCCTCGCGGTCCCCGCGGGCCGCCCTGCGGCTGGAGCGGGTTGCGCGCCTGCTGTCCGGCGCTCGCGCTCGAGGCGCTCGACGCCGGCAGCCCGGTGATCACCTGCATTCCTTCCTTCACGCCCGTCCCCTCGACCACCGTGCGCTGGCCATCGGTGAGACCGGTGCGCACGCGCGCGGCGGCGGGCTTGCCGTTCGCGTCCTGGTACCAGAGGAGGGCGCGCGGGGAGGTGGTGCCGGCGGGCGAGCCGCTCGCGGCGGCGCCGCGCTGCCGGCTTGCGGCGGCGGAGTCGGCGCCCGAGCGCGCGGCGCCTCGCGAGGCGGCGGACTCGGCGCCGGTGCGCCCCGCGCGGAGCGTGGCGAGCATGTCCGCCGTGGGGCGGATGCGGAGCGCCGCGTTCGGGACGATGAGCGCATCGTTCGCCGAGCCGGTGAGGAACTGCACCGTCGCCGTCATGCCGGGGAGGAGCGCGCCATCCGGGTTCGCGACGGTGACCACCACCGTGTAGTTCACCACGTTGTCCGCCGTCTTCGACTGGAGGCGCACCTGCTGCACCGCGCCGGTGAAGGTGCGGTTCGGGTATGCCTGCACCGTGAAGCGCACCTGCTGTCCATCCTTGATCTGGCCGATGTCGCTCTCGTCGACGGACGCGAGGATCTGCATCTGCGAGAGGTCGTTGGCGATCAGGAAGAGCTGCGGCGCCTGGAGGCTCGCGGCCACGGTCTGCCCGACGTCCACGTCGCGCTCCACCACCACACCGTCGATCGGCGCGTGGATGGCGGTGTACGAGAGGTTCTGCCGCGCGCGCTCGAGGGCGATCTGCGCCGAGCGCACGTTCGCCTTCGCGACGCCGTAGTTCGACTCGGCGGTGTTGTACTCGCTCGCCGTGACGATCTTCGCGTCGTAGAGCTGCTTCTCGCGGTCGTACTCCTGCTGCGCCTGGGTGAGCTGCGCCTGGTTGCGCGCCAGCCCGGCCTGCGCGTCCTCCACCGCCTGCTCGAGGAGGGTGGGATCGATGCGCGCCAGGAGCTGCCCCTTCTTCACCTTCTGATTGAAGTCGGTGTAGATGGCGGCGATCTGCCCGGACACCTGCGTGCCCACCTGCACCGTGGTGACGGCGTCGAGCGTGCCGGTGGCGGAGACCGTGGCCTCGAGATTGCCGCGCTCGACCGTGGCGAAGCGGTACGCCGGCGTCTCGCGCGCATCGGCGCGTCGATGGAGCCAGAGTCCCGTACCTGCCGCGAGCAGCGCGACCGCGATGGCGGCGTGGAGCTTTTTCATGACGACCTCTCGTTGGTTCGTGCAGCGGTTGCGTGGCGATTCACGCTCTGACAAATGTACGCGGGGAAAACCGCGTAAGTTGCGTGTTTGCAATGGGTTGCACGCTGGTGTCACGAATGGCACGGGGGGAGGCACGAACGGCGCGGGAAGCGGGAAGCGGCGCGCCGGGGGCGCGCCTGCGGGAAGCGGGAAGCGCGCGGGACTCGGGAATCGGGAATCGCCAGCCCTGGCCCCACTCCCGCCGGTCGCGGCGCACGGGCATACTCACTGGCCGAGTCGCTCCCCCGCTGAATTGCGAGCGCACCAGCTCGTGACCGCGTCGACACACGACCCCGCTCACTCACCACCTCACCGACTCACGCCATGACGAACACGGGGGCGAGCATCGCCGAGGAGGCGCGACTGGGGTGGCGCGAGCTGCTGCTCGTGTTCGCGTTCTGGACGGTGTTCGCGCTGCTCACGGTGGTGAACCGGTTGCTCGATCCGCGCGGGCTGCCGCCGCTCACGTCCGCGGTGGTGGTACTGCCGTTCGTGGAGTCGTACCTGTGGGCGCTGCTCACGCCGGTGATCTTCTGGATCACCAGCCGCTTCGACCCCGATCGGCGGCAGGCCGCGTGGCGCGCGCTGCTGTTCGTGCTCGTGGCGGTGGCCGCGGCGCTGCTGGTGGACGTGATCGTGGAGCTGCTCCGCTCGCGCTGGTTCCCGCCCTCGCCGCGGCGGCGCGGCGGCGGGCCGTTCGGCGTGTGGACGATCACGCGGCTCCGTTACCTGAACGACCTGATGGTGGCGTTCGCCGTGCTCGCCGCGGGGGTGGCGCGCGACTACTTCCTTCGCTACCGCACTCGTCAGGCGGAAGCGGTGCGGCTCCAGGCCGAGGCGGCGCGGCTCGAGGCGCAGCTCGCGGAAGCTCGGCTCGCGGTGCTGCGGTCGCAGCTCGATCCGCACTTCCTCTTCAACACGCTGCACGCCGTGTCCGCGCTCGTGGAGCGCGACCCCAAGGGGGTGCGGCGGATGATCGCGCGGCTGAGCGAGCTGCTGCGCTCCACGCTCGAGGGCTCGGCGGAGCAGGAGATCCCGCTCGCGCGCGAGGTGGACCTGCTCCGCCGCTACCTGGAGATCATGCAGATCCGCTTCCAGGGACGATTGGAGACGAGCATCGACCTGGAGCCCGGCGCGGCCGACGCGCTCGTGCCGAACCTCATCCTGCAGCCGATCGTGGAGAACGCGCTGAAGCACGGCGTGGGGAAGAGCGAAGGGACGGGGCGGGTGGAGGTGCGCGCGCGGCGCGTGGGGGAGGATCTGGTGCTGAGCGTGCGGGACAGCGTGACGGGGGGCGTGGGGGCGGGCGCGGGAGCGAGCGCGGGAGCGAGCGCGGGGGCTGCCGGCGCAGAGGCGGGAGGGGCGGCGGTGGGGAGCGGCGACTGGGGGAGCGGGGAGAACAGCGCGGGCGTGGGGCTGCGCAACACGCGCGAGCGGCTGGAGCAGTTGTACGGGCGCCAGCAGCGGTTCGCGCTCCGGCGCGAGGATGGCGCGACCGTGGCCGAGGTGGTGCTGCCGTTCCACACGCGCGGGGACCTGCGGGCCGCCGGCGTGGCGGCGGGCGCGTGACGGCGCGAGCGGGAGGAGGGTGATGGCGGAGCGGCGCGTGCTGCGCGTGATGATCGTGGACGACGAGCCCCTCGCGCGGCAGCGGCTGAAGGATCTGCTGCGCGAGGAGCCCGACGTGGAGATCGTGGGGGAGGCGGGGGAGGGGAGCGCGGCGGTGGAAGGAATCCGACGGCTGCATCCCGACCTCGTGTTCCTCGACGTGCAGATGCCGGGGAAGACCGGGCTCGACGTGGCGCGCGAGGTGGGAGCGGACGCCATGCCGCCGACGATCTTCGTGACCGCGTACGACCAGTACGCGCTCCAGGCGTTCGACCTCGCGGCGGTGGATTATCTGGTGAAGCCGTTCGACGACGAGCGCTTCGAGCAGGCGTTCCAGCGCGCGCGGCGGAGCATCGAGCTGGAGGAGTTCGGGCGGATGCGCGCGCAGTTGCTGGCGGTGCTGGGGGGCGGGGGCGCGAGCGGAGACGGGACCGTGGGCGGCGGCGCGAGCGTGGAGAACGATGCCGCGGCGCGGGAGCGAGGTGCGTCGTCGCGCGCGCCGTACCTCGAGCGGATCGCGGTGGAGATGAAGGGGAAGGTGCGCGTGGTGCCAGTCGTGCAGATCGACTACATCACCGCGAGCGGGCCCTACGCCGAGCTGCACGTGGGCGATCGACGATTCGTGATCCGCGAGCCGATGCAGGAGTTGGAGGAGCGGCTCGACCCGCGGGAGTTCATGCGGATCCATCGCTCGGCGATCGTCAGGCTCGAGCTGATCGAGACGCTGCTGAAGGGGGAGGGGGGCGACTACGAGGTGGTGCTGCGGAACGGGGCGCGGTTGAGGGTGAGCAGGGGGAGGCGGGAGGCGTTGGAGAGGAAGTTGGGGGTGGGGGAGTGACGGAGAGGTAGGACCTGGTGGCTGGACCACCATGGAACGCGTGTGGCGTGTGGGGAACTGACGGGATGAGGGGCGAGGTAGAGCGCGTGTGGTGCGTAGAAGGCGGGTGTAGGCTCGAGGAAGCAGGAGCGACGTGAGCAGGCAGGCCGAGCTGGCGGCTTGCCGAATTGACTCCTGTCGCTACGTTTCTTCCGCCGCAGCCTCCGGAGCCGTCACGTGCGTGCGTACATCGGCGTCACCGACTTCGATTGGTACAGCCTGCTCTCCAGTCTGCCCGACCTCGACGAGGTGAACTTCTGGCAGCCGGGCGGAAGCAAGGTGTTCCGCGCGCTCTCCGTTGGTGATCTCTTTCTCTTCAAGCTCCACAGCCCGCGAAACTACATCGTCGGCGGCGGCTTCTTCGCTCATGCCAACCTCGTCGGGCTGAGCGTGGCGTGGGGGGCGTTCGGCATCAAGAACGGCGTCAGGTCGCTGGACGACATGCGCGATCGCATCGGGCGGCTGAGACGCGTCGCCGTGGATGCTCGGGAGGACTATCGGATCGGCTGCATCATTCTGGAGCAGCCGTTCTTCCTCGAGCAGCAGGATTGGATTCCCGCGCCAACCGACTTCCATCCGAACATCGTGCAGGGAAAGACATACGACCTCACCGTGGGCGAGGGTGCGCGCCTGTGGGCCGCGCTCCAGCTGGTGCTCGCGCGACGCGCGGTCTTGCCCGGACGCGTGGCAGAGGCGGAGCGGGACTGGAATCCGGAGTCTCCCATGTTCGCCGAAGCTGCGCTCGCGCGCCGACGCCTCGGTCAGGGTGCGTTCCGCATTCTCATCACGGATACCTACGAGCGGCGCTGCGCGGTCACTCGCGAGAAGATCCTGCCAATCCTCGACGCCGCGCACATCCGTCCCGTGAGTCAGGGAGGCGTGCACCGCCTCGACAATGGTCTGCTGATGCGAACGGACATCCACACGCTGTTCGATCGCGGCTACGTGACCGTTACCCCCGAGTATCGGTTTCGGGTGAGCCATCGGCTGAAGGATGATTTCGACAACGGTAGACAGTATTACGAGCTCGAAGGGACGGAGCTCTGGGTACCGCAGACGGTCGAGCGCCGGCCATCGCGTGAGCTGCTCGAGTGGCATGGCGATACCGTCTTTCTCGCCTGAATGGCGCGGCGTGGAAGCTCGGGCCACAGCGATCGCGTGGAGCATGGGTGCGGAAACGAGCGTGGCGAGGCTCAGAGCCTCGCCACGAATTGTCTGTGTGTCGATGACGCCGGTCGCGCCCTCGGCGGCATCGGCGTCAGCCCTTGTTCCGCAGCACGTTCTTCACCGATTCTGCCGAGATGCGCTCGTCCATCTTCCGCAGCGAGTCGGCGTTCTCGTCGAACCGCCGCAATTGCGCGGGATCGGTCAGCACGGTGCGCTTTTCCGCGACCTCTGTCCGGCGCATCGCGAGGAATGCGGCCGTCCTGGGTCGGATGGTGGCCCATGCGCCCGGGAGCGTGGTCGTACTGTTGATCGCGTCGTACAGCGGGCGGTAGCGGCGCGTGATGGCATCCACCGAATCCTGCTGCGTCCGGCTCAACTGGATCCCGCGAAAGAGCCAGGACTTGGGAGGGGGCACCTTGCAGCCCGCCGGTACGATGGGTGTCGTGCTATCGGCCCTGCAGCTCTCAGGGCTCGGGGCGCGCGCCGTATCCACCCTACCCATCGACGAGGATACACTCGAGCGCGCCAGGCCGGTCTGCGCCGGCAGGGGCATGACGACGGCGACGAGCAGGAGCGCGGCGGCCGCGACTGTGGCAGCGAGGCTCGGGAGCGTGAGAAGACGCGGTGGACGTTCGGTCATGCGATGTACCCTCCGTTCCAGGTCTGATGATTCGGCGAAGGACGCGAGCGGCGCGAGCGCGCGCGGGGTGAGCTCGAGCACTTTGAGGAGCAGTCGGCCGTAGCGGCGAACGTCCACGCGGGCGGCGAGCACGCGCGCGTCACAGTCGGCCTCGATGGCGAAGCGGAGCCGGGCGAACGCCCCCCAGAGGGCGACGTTCCATGGCTGCGCGCAGAGGACGAGCGTCGCGGCGAGGAGGAGCAGCGGGTCGCGCGCCCTGGCGTGCTCCATCTCGTGGGCGATGACGATGCGGCGTTCCTCATCGGGGAGCGCGAGCGCCCAGTCGGGGAGCACGACTCGGTACCGCCAGAATCCGATGAGCGCCGGACCGATGTCGTGGGAGAGCAGGATCGGCACGCCATCGACCACGGTGGCGCGCATGGCGCGGCGGGCGCGGTGGAGCCGGACGAGGATCCCCGCCAGGAGCAGCAGCGCCGCGGCTGGAAGCGCGACGAGCGCCAGGCGAAGCGGCGACTCCCAGCGCGCCACCATCGCGTCCCAGCGCGCGAGCGTCGCGATCACTCCCGGCACGGCGGGGAGCGACAGCGCACGACGGGGGCTCGCGTCGACGGCCGCGACGGTGGCGGCGGACGGCGCCTCCGCGGCCGCCGGCGCGCGCTCCACGGGACGGAGCAGCGCGGCCGCCGACCACACGAGCGCCAGCGCCATCACGCCGAGCCAGATCGGCCGCGTCGGCCGGCGAACTGCGCGCGCCAGGTACTCGAGCGCCATCCCGATGCCGAGGAGCGCCGCGGTGATGGCGATGCTGTAGACTACCCAGATCGCGATCATGGCCGTTCACCTCGCGCCGGCTTGTGCTCCCCCTTGGCCCGCGGCGGCGAGCGTCGTGGTGAGACCACGCGATGGGGCGGCGCATCGGGGTGCGAGAGGCGTTCGTCCAACACCTCGCGGATGCGCTGGAGCTCCTCCCGCGAGAGCCGCCGGTCGCGCACGAAGTGCGTGAGGAGGGCCTCCGCCGATCCGCCGAATACGGCATCGACGAGGCGCCCGAAGGCGCTCGTGCCTGCCTCCTCGCGCGCGACGAGCGCATGGAAGCGGTGCGCCCGTCCCTCCTCCGCGTGCCCCACGTATCCCTTCTCCTCCAGGATACGGAGCATGGTGAGGACGGTGTTGTGCGCGAGGTCGTCGGCGAGGAGACTCCGCACCTCCGCCGCCGTGCATGGCCCGTGCTCCCAGAGCACCGCCATGATGTCGAGCTCGCGCTCGGTGAACGTCACGCGCATGCGATCTCCTAAGAGTTTCGGAGATGGTAACGCGCCCCATCCGATCTGTCAACTAAAACTTTAGGAGTTCACTCCGGCACACGCCCTACCTATCTCCTCTACCCGTCAGTCCCCCACACGCCACACGCGTTCTTCGGTGGTCCAGCCACCACACACCACCACCTATGAGGTCACTCGCCTCTCAGCGCCGCCACCGGCTCCACTCTCGTCGCCCGCCGCGCCGGGACCACGCACGCCACCAGCGCCACGATGGTCATGAACACCGCCACCCCGCCGATGGTCACCGGGTCGGTGGGAGCCACGCCGAACAGCAGCGACGACGCCAGCCGTGTCACCGCGAGTGCGCCCACGAGCCCCACCACCACGCCGATCCCGGCGAGCGCCATCCCCTGGCCGAGCACCATCGACATCACGCCGCGGCCGCTCGCGCCGAGCGCCATCCGGATGCCGATCTCGCGCTGCCGCTCGGTCACGGTGTAGGCGAGCACGCCGTACGTGCCCACCGCCGCCAGCGCGAGCGCCACGGTGGCGAAGATCCCGAGGAGCTGCGCCAGGAATCGCGGACGGCTCACCGCGTCCGCGAACACGTCGTCCATGCTCCGCAAGCTCACGATGGGGAGCGATGGATCGAGCGCGCCGACGGTGCGGCGGATCCCACCCGCCAGCGCCGATGGACCGAGCGATGAGCGCATCACGATGTTCATGCTCCGGGGCAGGTAGCCGAGCCGTCCCGGCATCTGCGCGTAGTCGAGGTACAGCTCCGTCCCGGTCTTCGAGTCCACGCCCCCCTGCTTCACGTCCTTCACGACGCCGACGATGGTGAACCAGTCCTTCGCGCCGACGGGGCGCACGCGCCGCCCGATGGGGTCCTGGCCAGGGTAGAAGAGCCTGGCCATGGTCTCGTTGATCATCACCACCGGCGGCGATTCGGC
>CAMLEQ010000154.1 GCA_946479015.1 uncultured Gemmatimonadota bacterium
CGCGAGAGCACGCCGGAGCGAGCAGGGTGCAGAGGAGGAGCGTGGCCACGAGCGACAGACGCCACGAGCGGCCGGATGCGAGGGCGTCGCGGCGAGAGCGCACCGGAATCGGAGAGGCACGCATCGGGGCTCCTGGGCGTGGGGGCTGGGGAACGGCGCCGATGGCGGAGCGCGAGGGGGTGGCGTGTCCCGCTCCGCCAGAACGTTGCCCTGGAACTACGAGCCGAGTCCCGGTGGCGTAACGCCCGAACATCGGTCATCTCGACGGAAGGAATCCAGAAATTAGGAAACTCTTTGCCGAATCGTCTCCGATGCGTATTTTGCCGTGCTCGGCAATACAGCTCGGACGGGCGATGACCCCGTCCTCGCTCCGCGACCCGCGATGACAGGCGGGCGTGTACCCACCGAACGACCCGTCGTTTTCCCGGGCGACCCGATGCCGGGCGCCATGAAGCGTGGAGCAGGTTGAGCGATGTCGCACGCCGCATCCCAGGCACTTCCCACGGACGATCCGTCCACGAGCTCCGAGCTCGCGCCCCCCGCGGCCGCTCGGGCGGACGCGCCGGGCCGGCTCCACACCGATGTGGCGGATTCCGTCCGCAACGCGGTGAAGCTCGGCTCCTCGCTCCTCGCCACGTGGGCCGTCGCCCTTGGCGTACGCATCCTTCTCCCCCGCGTGCTCGGCCCCGCGGCGTTCGGCACCTACCAGTTCGCGGATGCCTTCACCACCACCGTGTTCATCGTCATGAGCCTGGGGGTGGAGACGTACATCCGGAAGGAGGTCGCCACGCGCAGCGATCACGCGAGCGACTTCTTCGGGGGGACGCTGATCGTGCGCGTCGCGCTCGGCGTGCTGGTGACGGTGGTAGCGCTCTGGGGGCTCGGCGTGTCGGGGAAGTCGGCGGATGTGCGGCGCCTCGTGCTGGTGCTGGGCGTGACGCAGTTGCTGTTCAACCTGAACAGCTCGTACGCCGCGCTCCTGCAGGCGAAGGGGGAGGTGGATGGCCTCTCGGTGATGAACGTCGCCGCGAAGCTCGCGTGGGGGATCGGGATCGGCGTGGCGCTGGCGCTGCACGGCGGCGTGTTCGCCGTCGGCGTGGCGATGCTGATCTCGGAGTCGCTGCGCACCATGGCGCTGGTGGCGCTCGCGGGACGGCACCTCCGGTTGCGCTACACCATCCATTGGCGCCCCACCGCCGCCGTTCTCCTCGCGAGCGTGCCGTACTACCTGATGGCGCTCTTCCAGACCGTGTACGCGCGCATCGACGTGAGCATCATGTCGTACGTCACGAGCGACGTGGAGGTGGGGTGGTACGGGGCGGCGTCGAACATCGCGGGCATGTCGCTCCTGCTCGCGCCGCTGATCACGTGGGTGCTCCTGCCGCTCACGTCGCGCGCGGCCGCGCGGTCCGAGGAGGAGCTCACCGTGGTGAGCCGGCGCTCGATGGAGCTGATCCTCTGCATGGCGATCCCGGTGTCGCTGTTCCTGTATCTCGCCGCGGGACTGATCGTGCACGACGTGTTCGGCCCCGCGTACGAGCCGGCCCGGCGCAGCCTGGAGATCCTCGCGCCACTGTTCGTGCTCACGTACGCTGCCATGGTCAGCGCGACGATGCTGATCCGACTCGAGCGCGGGTGGGCAGTGACGTGGATCTCGATCGCCGGCGGCATCGCCTCCCCGCTGCTCAACCTCTGGCTCATCCCTCGCTGTGCCGCGGCCTTCGGGCACGGGGGCGCCGGGATCGGCGCGGCGATCACGCTGATCGTCACGGAGCTGGGCACCACGGCGGCGATGACGTGGCTGCTCGGCGGGCGCGCCTTCGACGGGCGAAGCTGCGGCGTGCTGGCGAAGACGTGCGCCGCGTGCCTGGTAGTGATCGCCGCCGACCGGCTGGCCGCGCCGCTGGGCGCCTGGCGCCTGGTGGGCGACGCGGCGCTCTACGTGGCGATCGTGGTGGCGTGGGGGGCGCTGGACCTGCGGGGGATGGTCGAGCTGCTCCGCGGCGCGCTCGCCCGCCGCGCGCACCCCGACCTGGAGGCCGCGTGATGGCGAACGGCGCGATGCGGCCGCCGCTCGTGAGCGTCATCGTCGCGACGTACAACCGGCTCGCGTCGGTCACGCGCCTGCTCCAGTTGCTGGCGGAGCAGACGCTGCCGCCGGACCGGTTCGCGGTGATCGTCATCGACGACGGCTCGACGACCCCCGGGGCACCGGCGCTGTCGCCGCTGACGACGCCTTACCCGCTGGTGGTGGTGACGCAGGAGAACGGCGGCCCCGCGGTCGCGCGGCACACGGGGATCCTGCGCGCGAGCGCGGATCTGGTGGTCATCGTGGACGACGACATGCGCGTCGAGCCGACCTTCCTGGCGGAGCACCTGGAGGCGCACGCCGGGAGCGCACGCCGCGTGGTGCTCGGGCGGCTCCGGACGGAGCCCGGCGCGAGACCGCGCCTGTTCGAGCGCGCGCGCCAGGCGCTGCTCGACCGCCAGGCCGCCGACGTGCAGGCGGGGCGCTCGACGCTGCGCGGCGCGAACCTGTACACCGGGAACGTGTCGCTCCGCCGCGCCGACTATCTGGCGGTGGGCGGCTTCGATCCGGCGCTCCGCCTCTCGGAGGACGCGGAGCTCGGGATGCGCCTCGAGGAGCACGGCGCGGAGTTCGTGCTCTCGGAGCGGGCGTGTTCCTGGCACGCATCGGATCACGACCGGCTCATCGCGTGGATGCGCCGCGGCGTCGCGTACGGGGCCTCGGACGCGCGCATCGCGCGGAAGCACGGGATGCGCCGCGCCACGAGCCCGTGGCGCTTCCTCCTCGAGGTGCACGCCGTGTCGCGGCCGCTGCTCCTGGCGAGCGCGCTCTCTCCGACGCTCCTGCGTCCCGTGTCGTGGCTCGCGGTGCTCGTGGCCACCGCGCTGGGGCGCCTCGGGGCGGAGCGCGTGGCGATCGCCGGCGCCACGTTCGCGTACGGGCTCCAGTACTTCGCCGGCGTCCGCCTGGAAGCCGGCACGCGCCGGCGGGTGCTCGCCGAGCTGGGGGAGTACCTGAGTGGGTGCGCGGGACCGGAGCTCGGCGCCATCGCGCGCTTCGGGAAGTTTCTCGCCGACGTGCGCGCGGACCGCGCGGCGCTGGCGCGCGCGGACGCCAAGTACCGCTCGGCGCCGCGGCGCTCGGGGCTCGTGCGCGAGAGCGTGGAGCGGATCGGGTTGCAGATGATGATCGCGTACCGGTGGATGCGGCTCTTCCGCGACACCGGCCCGGTGCTCGTGGCGAAGATCATCTCGCGGCTCATCCGGCACTGGTACGCCGCGGAGCTCCACTGGGATGCCGATCTGGCGCCCGGCGTGATCATCGTGCACGGGACGGGGCTCGTGATCAGCCACGCCGCCCGGGTGGAGGCGGGGTGCATCCTGTTCCAGCACGTGACGCTCGGGGAGAGCATCGACGCCGAGAGCCGCATGGTCGGGGCGCCGGTGTTGGAGGCGGACGTGCACGTGGGGCCGGGGGCGACGCTCCTCGGTCCGATCACCATCGGGCGCGGGAGCAAGATCATGGCGACCGCGCTGGTGATGCGCTCCGTTCCGCCGAACAGCCTGGTGGAGACGCCGGCGCCGTGCGTCCACGAGCGCGGCGCGCGGGTGCGCGCCGAGAGGGGGGAGCTGGCGGAGGCTCCGGAAGCGGGGGCGCTCGACGGAGCGCGCTCGTGAGCCCGCGCGCGCGCCGCCCGCTCCGCACACCGCGCCACGCGGCGCGCGAGCTGTGGCGGCTGATGGCGTCGCAGGTGACCGCCGGCGCCTCGCGCGCGCTCCAGAACGGCACCCGACGCGGCGACCACGGCGCCCCGATCACCACGGGACCCGACCGCACCGTGCTCCTCTTCTTCGAGGACGTGGAGCGCGATCGCTTCCTGCGCCACGACCGCCACGTGCGCAGGGCGGCGCGCCGGGTGTACCACGCGCTCACGCACGGACAGCGCGCGACGGGCTTCGAGAACGCCTTCCGCCTGCTGCGCCGGGCGCTCGAGCGCGCGGGGTGCCGCGTGGTCGTCAACAACTTCTCGCTGGCGCGCCGGCACCCCGAGCACCCGGTGGGGATCTGCGGCTACCCGCACGTGCTGGAGCGATGGGCGCCGTGCAACCCGGCGGTGCTGGGACCGGGGTTGTTCGACCACCCCGCACAGCATCCACGGCTGATGGACGATCCCCGGTTCCGCACCTACCTGGTGCCGTGCGACTGGATGCGCGAGCTGTTCGCTCCCGTCTACGGGCGCTGCGCCGTCTGGTTCGGCGGCATGGATGTCGACGCGTGGCCCGACTGCCGCGACCAGCCGAAGGACATCGACGTGCTGGTGTACGAGAAGGTCCTCTGGAGTCGCGAGCACGCCGTCCCCGCGGTGCTCGACCCCGTGCTGCGCGAGCTGCGCCGGCGCGGCCTCCGGACGGCCGTGCTCCGCTACGGGAGCTACGATCGCGCGGAGTACCTCGCGCTCCTCGCGCGCGCTCGCGGCATGGTGTTCCTGTGCGAGCACGAGACGCAGGGGCTGGCATATCAGGAGGCGCTGGCGTGCAACGTCCCCGTGCTGGCGTGGGATCAGGGCTACTGGCTCGATCCCGTGCGCGAGCGGTACTCGCGCGAGCCCGTGCGCGCCTGCTCCGTGCCGTACTTCTCCGACGCCTGCGGCGAGCGGTTCGTGGACGCCGACGCGTTCCCGGAGGCGCTCGACCGGTTCCTCTCTCGCCTCGCCAGTTACGAGCCGCGACGCTACGTGCGCGAGCACCTCTCCCTCGAGGAGTCGGCCCGGCGGTATCTCGAGGTCTACACGGCCGCGGCCAGGGGATGAGGCAATTTTTTCCGGTTGAATGAGAACTTTTTGCCGATTGTTGCGTCGCGCGTGCACGCGATGTTACACGCCGCCGAAATACCAGTCAGGCAGACTGTAGCGATCTCTTGTGTATTAGAGAATTCTGTGATACTGTGGGCGAGCACGGCCGCCACGGGTTCCTCGAACGGCAGTGCGTCGGAGCTGCACGGAGCATCGAGTTCAATCGCCTTCGCAGGTGGCTGTGACTTCCTCATCGACCCCGCACCCCACTCCCCCGTCGTCGCCGTCGGCATCGAACGATACCGGTACCAGCGACTCGCCGGATGTGGCGAGAGATGGGATCTGCGGGATCGTTCTCGCGGGCTCGCATCACTGGGGGAACGGCTCGTTCGAGCACGTGCTGCGCGGTCCGCTCCTTCCCGTGGCGCAGACGCCGATCATCTGCTACCCGCTCGGGTGGCTGCGGGCCGGGGGCGTGCGCGAGGTCAAGATCTGCGCGAACAGCAACACCGGTGCTGTTCGCGACCTGCTGGGCCGGGGGGGCGCGCTGGCCATGGCCCTCGACTACTACGAGGACGGTACGCCGCGCGGTCCCGCGGGGTGCGCGCGCGATGCCGCGCGCCTCTCGGAGGCGGACACGTTCGTGATCGTGGAGGGAGCGCTGATCCCCTCGCTCGACCTGCGTGCGCTGCTGCGCAGGCACCGCGAGAGCGGGGCGGCGGTGACGGTGGTGGTGGAGCTGGACCGGCGCAAGCGCGCGCTCGGGAGCGAGAATCCGCGCTTTCCCGGTGGCATCTACGTCGTCGATCGGCGCGTCCTGCACGAGGTCGCGCCCACCGGCTACCACGACATCAAGGAAGGATTGCTCGAGCGGTTGTACGTGCGCGGCGAGCGCGTGCTGATGTGCGAGGCTCAGGGGATCACCCCGCGCGTGCTCGACTACGCGACGTACATGTCGGTGAGCCGCTGGATGATCGGCCGCACCGTGGACCACCCGGATTTCCTTCCCGAGTTCGTGCGGGAAGGGCAGTTGCTGCGTCACCCATCCGCGCGGGTCGACGCGACCGCGCAGGTGATCGGGCCGGTGATCGTGGGGCGCAACGCGCACGTGGGGGAGGGGGCCGTGATCGTCGGACCGACGACGGTAGGCACGGGCTCCACCGTCGAGGCGGGGGTGCTGCTGTCGCGTTCCGTCGTGTGGCCGAGCTGTCTGATCGGAGCGGGAGCCATCGTCGATGCCTCCTTCCTCGGCGCGGGGATCACGGTCCGTCCCGGCGAGCACCTGTTCGGCGCGTCGAAGTTCGCACCCGAGGATGCTGCACTGCACGTCCCGCCGCCGGATTGGGAGCTGCCGGCCGCATCGTTCCCCGCCGTTCGCTCCGTGGAGCGCGCGGCCAGCACCGAGGATCGCACCCGCCGATGAAGCGTCCCCTGGCAGCGAGGCGCCCGTGAGGGTGCACCCCGTCCTGCTCGATTCCCGGCCGCCCTACCTCGAGAGCGAGGGGGGCGGTAACTCTCTTCTCCTCCTCCCCGTGGGGCGGGGACCGCTCATCGCGGAGATCGCCGAGAGCGCGCGGAAGGTGACGCACCAGCCGCCCGTCGTCTTCCCGTCGTTCGCCTTCGACGAGGTGTACGAGGACGGCATCCGCGCGGCGTGTCCGTCGGTGGCCGAGATCGTGGATCGGGCGACCTTCACCGATCCGTTCTCCCGCTACGATTCCTCGGATCTCCTGCTGCTCATCTCGCCGCACTACTACCCGGCGACCGGGCTGGAGCTCGAGGCCTTCGTGGGCATCCGGCTCGCGAGCGGCGGCATGGTGCGGCACCTCCTGGCGTTCGAGTCGTCGTCGCTGGGGACGAAGGAGCTGGTGCACGCCGGCGACGATGGGCGCGTGCGGCGCATCCAGCGGTACTTCGATCCTGTCACCTGGCCCTTCCCCGCGGGGGTCATCGCCTCGCTCGTTCCGGTGGCGTGTCTGCTGACGGCCGTCGAGGTGCCGCTGCTGCCGCTCGAGGCGCTGCGGCAGACGCTCACGTCGCGCGGCATCCCGCACCAGGACGTGCCCTTCCGCGGCGAATTCCTCGAGCTGTTCGACGAGGCCTGCGCGCTGTCGCTCGCCGAGCGGCGGCTGATCGCGATGTCGGCGCAGCTCGTGGAGGGGAGCGGGCAGGCGCCGGCCGAGGGGGCGCTGCGCTCGCCGCGCGCCACGGTGCACGCGGATGCGCGGCTCGTGGGACCGGTGCTGGTGAGCGATGGCGCCGTGGTGGAGGAAGGGGCGTTGGTGGTGGGACCGGCGATCATCGGCCCGGGCGCGCGCGTGGGGCGCGACGCCAGGGTCGCGCAGTGCGTGCTCACGCCGGGGGCCGTGGTGCCGCCGGGAGCCACGACGCGCCATCGCGTGGTCTCGGCGCAGGCGGCCGGCTCCAGCGGCGTCCCGCACCGGCGGCACACGCCCGGCGTGGCGAACCCGGTGATCCCGGGGCCGGAGGACACGCCGGGGCTCGGCTACCGCGATCTCAAGGCGATGATCGAGGCACCGATCGCGCTCCTCGCGCTGGTCGTGCTCTCCCCGATCCTCGCGGTCATGGCGCTGCTCGTGAAGCTCACCTCGCCGGGGCCGATCTTTCACGGCGACCGGCGCGAGGGGCTGGGCGGGCGCAGCTTCCGGTGCTGGAAGTTCCGCACCATGCGCGTGGACGCGGACGCGCTGCAGCGCGCCCTCGCGTCGCAGCAGCAGATGGACGGCCCACAATTCAAGATGTCGAACGACCCGCGGGTCACGCGCGTGGGGAAGTGGCTGCGCCGGCTCAACGTGGACGAGCTGCCGCAGCTCGCGAACGTCGTGTGCCGGCAGATGAGCTTCGTCGGTCCGCGCCCCTCGCCGTTCCGCGAGAACCAGATCTGCGTCCCGTGGCGCAACGGCCGGTTGTCGGTCCGTCCGGGGATCACGGGGCTCTGGCAGGTGTGTCGCCGCGACCGCGCCCAGGGCGACTTCCACCAGTGGATCCAGTACGACCTGCTGTACGTGCAGCACATGTCGTGGTGGGTGGATCTCAAGATCCTCGTGGCGACGGTGGTCACGCTGGGCGGCAATCGCCCGGTCGCGCTCGAGCGGATCATCCCGCGGGCGGCGCTGCCGCCGGCTGAGCCGCGCGACGGCGCCGCGAACGGCGCGGTGCGCGCGACGCCCGCGCGGGGGGCGGCGCGCCGGTGGCGCGCGGACGTGGCGGCGCGATGAGCGGCGGATCGCGCACCCTGGCCGTGCTCTGCGCGGGGACGCTCGCGGTCGCGCTGCACGCGCACCCGGCCGCGGCGCAGGCCACCGAGACCACGCGCGACTGGCTGGTCACGCTCGGCGTCGAGAGCGGGTGGGAGAGCAACGTGCGCTT
>CAMLEQ010000155.1 GCA_946479015.1 uncultured Gemmatimonadota bacterium
AGCGACGAGCGAGACTCGCGGCAGGAACGGGAGTGCGATGGCGATGCCGAAGATTAGCTTCGCCGCGCCTGCTGCTCCAGCGGCGAGTCCCGCGCCGGAGCTCAGCCAGGCTGCGGTTCGATAGGCGGCTGCTTCGAGGCGCATGGCGCTCCGGGATCTCCCGTGAGAGAGGGTCGTCCAGCCGGTCGTCGTCCTGGTCCGTCCCCTACGGCAGCTGCCAGAGCCCCTGCTCGATCCCGCCGGCCATTATGTAGATGGCGATCGTCCCATGGCCAGGGATCTCCATCGGCGGAAGTGCCAGCATGCCCCCGAGCGCCTCCACCCGCCGCGCGGCACGCTCGATGTCGTTCACCCGGATGTATGTGCGGACGATCGGTCGCTCCTGCTCGTGCATCGGGGCGCGGATGCCGCAGCGCGAGCCGTCCGGGAGCTCCGCGACGAACGAGTTCCCCAGCTCGGGGCCCATCGCCTGGAAATCCCAACCGTACACCTGATGGTAGAGCGTGCGGGCGCCGGAGACATCGTTCGTGACGACCTCCATGTAGTACACGGCGTGTTCGGGCACTGTCATGCAGGTCTCCTCACTCGCTCGAACCAGGCGCGGGAGCCGCCGCAGTCGAGCACCAGCGTGTCGGCTCCGAGAAGCGTGAACTTCGTCCGTCCCAGCACCGGTGAGGGAGGCCGATCGATGATGAGCGTCTCGCCCTCGACCCTGTACGTCAGCCGGGCGATCCGGTCGCGATCTCCCTCGGCGGTGACGTACAACAGCAGTCCATCACGACGGAGCTCCATGCGCATGCGCTCTCCGAGATCGAGCTCGCCGTCGGCCTCGGCGAGCCGCCATCGGCCGATGAGCGCCGCGCCCGGACCGCCGCCGGGTGAGCGAGAGAAGAGCCAATCGAGGAATCCCATGGCGGCGTGCCCTCACCTCGTCCCCGCCACGATCTCCCGGTCGCCATGGCTCGGCGGCTGCGAGATGACCAGGAACTCGGCGTCCACCCCGTCGCGATTCATCACCTGGTGCACCTCCCCCGGCGCGATCTCGAGCCCGACGCCCGCATCGAGCGCGTGCACGGTGCCCTCCACCTCCAGGTGGAGCCGCCCCGCGAGCACGAGGAAGAACTGCCGCGCCCGCGCGTGTCGGTGCCGCACCTCGGCGGTGCCGGGCGGCATCCGCTCCCTGATCACGCTCAGCCCCTCGGCGCGCACGAGGTGCCACCCGTCGCAGCCATCGCCCCACACGTAGTGTTCGGCGGAGGTGAGGGAGACCGGCGCGGTCGTGCGGTCAGTCGGCATGGTGGAGCAGCGCCTCTGGCGGCAGCAAGTCGGAGAGCATCGGAGTCGTCGCGCCGTCGAAGCACTCGCGCACCATCGCCTCGAACGCGCGACGCTCATCGGGGCTCGCGGCGGCAGAGAGTGCGAGGCCGAAGCTCCGGTCGGGAAGCGAGACGATGTAGCCCTCTGGAAACGCGGCCGCCAGCTCGTCGTGGCACAGCAGCCGGGAGGAGCCGAGCCCGTCCTCGTGCATCATCGCCACCCACACCAGACGCCCCGAGTCGTCCGTCTTCTCGTGCGTCCAGGTGAGGCCGTCGTCCGCCGCGCGCATGTTCGCCAGGGCACGCGCGTGGAGGTCGATCCCCCGCGCCCGCCAATCGGCGGCGATCGCCGGCTTCACGTAGGTCATCCAGTCGGGGCGCGCCAGCGCCACCCATGTGAGCAGCAGGCGAGGGTCGGCCAGTCGCGCGAGCGGCGCGGGGAAGTCGTGCTCCCCGTACTCCGCCGGCACGATGAGCGGCTGGACCACGTCGAGGTGGTCATCCGAGAGCTCGAACAGATCGGACGGAATCGCGGTCATGCGGCGCGGCTGGAGACGATCGAGCACGTCGACCATGCGCTCGTTCTGGACAGCGAATCTTTCTCTGGCATGAAATCCCTCGGTTCCCCGGGTTCGACTCAGACGTCCACGAGCTCTTCGACGAAGGTGAGGCGGCGGTCGAGCGCCGTCGCGCGGAGATGGAGCGCTGGCGCGTACCGCGCCGCGAGGGTCTCATCGCCGATCTCCACCTCGGAGATCACGTACGCTCTTGCCATTCTCCCTCAGTTCCGCTCGTCACCATGTATCCGGCGTTTCCGCACACACGACGAAATCCGATTCGCGCGGCGCGAGTCTATCGCTCCGACGAGATCACCATCCGGAACCCGTCCGGGTCCTTCAGCCGGAACGCGCGCTGTCCCCACACGTCCGCGGGCTCCGACTCGAGCACGCCACCGCGCTCCACGATCCGCTTCGCGATCGCATCGACGTTCTGCTTCGTCGTGAACCGCAGGGAGAATCCCTCCCCCTTCACGCGATCCGATCCCCTGGCGCCATTGTCCTGGGTGATCAGGATGCGCACATCGCCGGCGCTCAGCGCCACGGCGATCAGCTTTCCCTCGCGCTCGTACTCCTGATGTACGGTGAACCCCACCACGTCGCGATACCAGGCGACGCTGCTCCGGATGTCCTTGACGGTCAGCGACGGGCCGACGGAAGTGGCGCGGAACGGTTCCGGCTGGTCCTGCTCGGTGCCGCCGGCGGGCACGGATGCATTACTGCTCATCGAGTCTCGTGTTCGGGGCTGGTATAGGTTGGGCCTGGTGCGCGGCGACGCGAGCTACCGCCCGCGCCGCCCCGACTTCGCCGAAGTCGCCCAGGGCTTGCCGGTGCGCGTCGCCCGACCTGGCGAACGCTTGGCGGCCGGCATGGTTCCCCGCTTCCGCTCAGTGGTCCCGGGCGTGGATGGGTGCGCGGATCGCTTCTTCTTTGTCACGCGTCCTCCTTCGTCACCGTGCCGGCGACCGCGCGTCTCGCGGCCGCTCGGCGATCATCCCCACCACACGTACGCCACTCGCCGCCGCCGTGGCAAGGGCCTCCTGCACGCGCGCGTACTCGAGGTTCCTGTCCGCCCGGAGGAAGAGCACCCGATCGTCCGTCCGCGCGAAGAGCCGTCGCAGCCGCTCCGGCAGGAGCGCGGTGGACACGGGCCGCTTGTCCAGGTAGTAGCGCCCCTGCGCATCGATCCCCAGCACGTGGTCGGCCGGAGCTTCCGGGTGCGCCTTCGAGTGGTCCGCCGCCGGCAGCTCGGCTGAGAAGCCGGTGAGAAGTGTGGGCGTGACGACCATCAGGATGATGAGCAGCACCAGGATGACGTCGATCATCGGCGTCACGTTGGGCTCCGCTCGTACCGCGGCACTCGCGCTCGCACGCATGGAGCAGCTCCAGGGTGAGGGTCACCACCAGAGTGCATCCGCGACGTGATCGGGCGGTGACGCCTCGATTAGCGATGCGTGAACGGCGCGTGAGGAGTTCCCGACGTCAGGCGGCGTGCCGGAGCCGCTCGACGATGGCCGCCACGTGGAGCGCCGTGGTGTCGAGCGCCGGCAGGCCGCCGATCTCCGGCGTGGCGATGAGCAGCGGCAGCTCGGTGCCGCCGAGAACGACGCCGTCGATGTGCTCCTCCCCGCGCAGCCGCTCCACGAGCGCCGTGATCTCGTTCCGCGTCTCCTCCCGGAACTCCCCCCGGAGCAGCTCTCCCACGTATCGCTCGTGAAGCCACGCGCGATCGGCCGCGCTGGGGGTCACGACGGCGATGCCGCGTCGCGCGAGCACCTCGGGGTAGAAGGGCGCCTCCATCGTGAACCGCGTGCCGAGCAGCGCCAGCCGCCGCAGTCCGCGCCGATGCGCCTCGTGCGCGCACACCTCGACGATGCTCACCAGCGGCACGGGGGAGCGCTCCTTCAGCTCGTCGAACACGATGTGAGGCGTGTTGGCGGTGAGCGCGGCGAAGTCCGCTCCAGCGCCCGCGAGTCGATCGAGCGATGCCAGGAGGTACTCCACCAGCGCCGGGCGGTCGCGTTCCACGAGGCGCAGCCCCAGCCGCACGTCCAGGCTGTCGATGACGATCGACGGCGCGGTGGACGGCTCCACCCGCTCCCACGCCTCGAGGATGCGGCGGTAGTAGTCGATCGTGGACTCCGGACCGAGTCCGCCGACGAGCCCCACTGTGGTCACGTGATGCGTCTCCTCCGACGGCGCTTGCCCTTCAGAAGGTGATCGATGTGCCGGCCGGCTGGAACGCGAAGCCGAGCGCCGCGAGCTCTCGGAGCTCGTCCGCGGTGGCTCGCAGCACCCCTTCCTGCTCGTGCGTCACGACCCCGAGCATCAGCTCGCCCTGCCGGTAGACGGTCGGGTCCTCCAGCCATCCGCGAGGATCCACCGCATGCGTGAACAGCCCCTGCGGCATGAACGCCCGGAGCAGCGTTGCCGTGTCGTCGACCAGCCGCCAGAGCCGGACCGTCCGCGTCGTTTCCCCCGGCGCACGCGAGAGCACGCGGCGCCGCGCCTCACCGAGGAGCGACGGGGCGAACACATCCTCGAATCGGTCCGCGATGGGCGCGGGCTCGCCCGCCTCGCAGAACACGCGAAGGCTCAGCTCGGAGCCGCCGTGCTCCGCGCACCAGCGCAGCAGGCGCCACGATGCAGCTGGGGACAGCGAATCCGGAGTGAAGTAACTCGTCTGCATGGCGTCCGCGTCACTGCACGGCGTTCACGATGTCGATCACGTACGTCGAGGCGAACGCGCCCGCCAGGTACGCCAGCACCGTGGCGGCGAGGACCGCCGCGGCGTGCCACACCGTGCTCGTGCGCTTCCGGACAGCCAGCAGATACGCCACGACGGCGCCTGCCGTCGCCGGCAGGCCGGGCACGAGCAGGAAGCTCAGGATCCAGCGCTCCCAGGAGACGTAGTCCGGCGGGAACAGGGATGCCGCCCACCACGCGAGCGAGATCGTGCCGCCAAGCACCGCTACCACCCACACCCAGATGAGCGGGAGCCAGGCACCACGGCGAGCGAGTACGAGCGCCACACTCGCGAAAGCGAGAACGAGGAGCGGCATTCCCGCGAGAACGAGGTCGAATCGGCTCATGCGCGTGTGACGACGGCGTGGGACCGCGGGTCGCAGGCGCTCGACCCCGACGCGATGCCGCGCACTACAGCTCCTTTTCCAGGCACACGCTCGTCGCCGACGACGCCGAGTACTCGCCGTACGCCGGGATGTCGGTGAACCCCGCGCGCCGGTAGAGCGCGAGCGCCTCCGCCTGACGGGTGCCCGTTTCGAGCACGAGCCGCCGGAGCCCGAGCGCCCGCGCCTCGTCCTCGAGGCGCGTCAGCAGCGCCCGCCCGATCCCGTGCCCCCTGGCCTCGGGCGCGACGTACATGCGCTTGAGCTCTCCGACGTCCGGCCCGAGCTCGCGCACCAGCGAGGCCTCGCCGAGCCGGCGCACCGCGCCGCACCCCACCGGCCGCCCGTCCAGACGCGCGACGAGGAACGCGCCGGCGCCGGGAGCGACCTCGCTCGGGTCGAGGCGGAAGTGCGTGGCCCCCGGCTCCGGGTAGCGGGCGGAGAGCTCGGCGTTCAACGCGGTGATCAGCTCGGCGGCCACGGGGCTGGTGAGCGGCTCGGAGGCGATGTCGAGGTCCTTCGTCATGGCCATGAAGATGCAGCCCGGTCTCGCCGATGGCCAGCGCGTTCCGCGCTCCGCTCCGAGGTACTCGTCAGGCGCGGCCGCGACGGGATCATGCCCGCTCGCGTGGCGCCGGCTCGCGCCGCGGTTCACCGCGCGTAGTGGTCGGCCCCGAGAAAGTGCAGCGACACGTACGGCTCGTCGCCCACCACCCAACTGTCGTGCGGCTCGGGCGGGATGTAGAACAGCTCCCCCGGGCGCAGCTCGAAGACGCGACCGTCGTCGAACGCCGCCGTCGCCGTACCGGAGAGCACCATGCCGACGTGCTCCACCGAGCAGCGCGTCCGAGCGAGCGCGGGTCCCACGTGCTGCGACCACCGCCAACCGGGCTCGTAGGTGGCCCGGCCGATGGTCATGCCGCCCAGGTGCACCAGCTCGAAGCGTCCCTTCACCAGCTCGCGCACCTCGTCGGGGCGCTCGAAGCGCTTCAGGATGACGTCAGTCTGCACCAGAGTCTCCGTGTGTCGTGGTGGACGAGCCGCCGGGCGACCGCGGCTCACCGGTCCATCACCGGAAGATACGCGCGCCACGGTCCCACCGCGTCCCGGTACTGCTTCGCCATCACCCGCGCCGTCTGCGCGATGTGTCCGAGGTCGTGCGCGACCCACGTCGCGAGCAGTTGGCGCAGCGTGACCCGCCCGAGCTCCGGGTGCTCCCCCTCGAGCGCGAGCTGGGCATCGGTGAGCCGCCACCCGGCGAGCGTCGCCAGGTTGTCGGCGCGCAGGCGGGCGAATTCGTCGAGCAGATCGCCGAGCGACTTCCCCTCGCTCTCGCGGAACTGCGCGAAGCGGTCGAAGGGGGTGAAGCGGCGGCTCGCGCCCTGGTCGAGGATGATCCGCGCCCGCGGGATCCAGTCCGTCCGCTCCCCGTGGATCAGGTGGCCCATGATGTCGTACGGGGTCCAGGTCTCGGGACCCTCGTTCGCCGTCGTCCACGCGTCGGGGAGGGCGGCGAGCATCGCGCGCATGACGGACGGCGTGCGCTCCAGCACCGCGATTCCCCTCGTCAGATCGAATTCCATCAGTCCAGCTCCACGTCGTATTCCGCCCGGGCGCGCTCGGCCGGGATCACCGTGATTCGCGGTGGTCCGTCGTTGCGCGGGGTGCGATAGGGATGGCTGCGCTCCCAGAGCCGGCCGTCGAGCGGATCGCGGTAGAGCGTTCGCGATCCATCGGCGCTCGCGCCGAGTCGCACCAGGTGCTCCGTGGTCAGACGGTCGATCCTCGCGGTCACCGCATCGCCCTCGATCCGGTTGCCCGTGTCGAGCCACTGGCCCACCAGATCGGTCTCGTCGGGGCGGAGCACGTCGCGATCGCGCGGGTCCATCTGTCGCTCCGCCGCGCCCTGGGTCACCCTCGCGCGCTCCGGCTCCCCTCGAGGAGCGCGGCGAGCTTGTCGAGCGCCATGCGCCAGCCCGTCTCGTTGTCGGCGGGGGAGAGGCCCGGAGGAAGGTGGTCGTGCACGGCGAGAATGTCCGTGCCGCCATCCGCGTCGGCGAGCGTGATCGTCATGGTCATCTCCCCCTGCATCGCGGGATCCGCCGTCTCGAACTCGAGCACCTCCACCACCCGCTCATCCGGCACGAGCGTCACGAAGCGGCCGTGATAGGTGTCCGTGTGCGCGGTCGTCTTGCCCGTGCCGGTGGGCGCGTCGTACGTGAGCGAGATGCGGAACGCGCCGCCCTCGCGGGGCTCGAACTGGTGCACGTGGCTGGTCATGCCGACGGGCACCATCCACGTCGCGACCGCGCGCGCGTCGCAGAATGCGCGATAGACCGCCGCGCGGGGCGCGTTCACGTGGCGGGTGATGCGGGTCGAGGTCATCGGACGGTCGTGTCGATCCCGTGCAGGAAGCCACGCAGGCTCCTCATTGGTCGCACCGGGATGAGCTCGATCCGGTTCTCGTAGGCCGACACCTCGAATTTCTGTCCGGGCTCGAGCCCGAGCCGTTCGCGGATCTCGCGCGGGATCACGATTTGGAATTCAGGAGAGACCGTCACCACGTCCATGGCGCCCTCGAATGGAAAGGAGAAATCTCCAGACGACAGAAAATTATCGCCAGAGCTCCCGACGGACAGAGGCCCGTCGGCGACTCGGATCGCGATGTGACGCTCCGCTGACGCTGCCGGCGGAGCTTCGGGCATCCCATTCGGAGCTCGACACATGCCATACACGCTGTGGAGCCGCAACCGGCTGCTGGGGGAGACCGATCTCGGCTTCGTGTTCCGCCTGGACGGCTTTCGCTGCGGGTGGTTCCACCCGACGGAGATCGGGAATCGGCTCATGCCCGTGATCACCGGCGTGGCCCCTGCGCTGCGCGCCAGGTGGGCGCTCGGCCCCGACGCGACCACCGAGGCCGATGTGCTCTCCGCCCTGGACCAGCGCGATGCCCTCGACCTGGAGCTGCGCGGCCCGGACGGCGCGCCGATCGCGACCGAGCACATCGACATCGTCGACACGCACTACCTGCTGGAGCTCGCGAGGAGCGCGCCGGAGCCGGAGGAGGTGCCCGACGAGTTCGACCTCGACGATGAATCCGACGTGCAGGCACTGCTCG
>CAMLEQ010000156.1 GCA_946479015.1 uncultured Gemmatimonadota bacterium
CTAACCCCCCCCCTCAGCCCTACCGCACCCACCCCCCCCCCCGCGTCCTTTGGTGGTCCAGCCACCAGGTCCTATCCCCTCCTTCGTCTCCGTGATCTCCCCGAATCACCTCCGCTCCACCACCGTCCGGGTCCTCGCCCTCTTCGCCCTGGTCGCGCTCTGCCTGACGATTCCCCTCGCCGGCATCGATGCGCAGCGCCCGCGGATCGAGTTCGAGCGTATGGCGCAGGAGCGCGGACTGTCGAACGGCACGGTCACCGCGATCGTGCAGGACCAGGTGGGGTTCCTCTGGTTCGGGACGGAGGATGGTCTCGATCGTTACGACGGCTCCGGCTTCACCATCTTCCGGCCGATGCCCGGCGACACGTCGGGGCTCGCCAATGCGTGGGTGACGGGGCTCGCGGTGGGGCACGACGGCACGGTGTGGATCGGGACGCTCCGTGGCGGCGTGCACGGCTACGACCCCCGCACCCGGCGCTTCCGCCGTTACCACCACCGCGCCGGCGACTCGCTCTCGTTGAGCAGCGATCACGTGAGCGCGGTGCACGAAGCGGGGGGTGTACTCTGGGTGGGGACCGCGCACGGGCTCGACCGGCTCGATCCCGCCAACGGCCACGTGCGCCACTACGCGCCGGCGATCGGCGACACCACCGATCTCTCGAACGACGTGCTCGCGATCGCCGAGGATGGGCACGGGCGACTCTGGGTGGGGGCGCGCATGGGGCTCTTCGTCTTCGACCCGGCCAGCGGGCGCTTCGAGCGGCTCGGGGTCGTGTCGCGCGAGGAGCCGGTGCACGTCATCCTGCGCGACCGGCGCGGCGTGATGTGGGTGGGGACGGAGCACGAGCTGGTGGCGGTGGATCCCACCGGGCGCCGGGTGCTGGCGCGGCACGCATCGGCCACGCCGGGGCACCCCTCGCCCCTGATCGGCCGAGTGCTGGCGTTGTTCCAGGGGCCGGATGGGACGCTCTGGGTGGGGAGCGACGATGGGATCTCGGCGCTCGACCCCGTCACCGGCGCCTTCACGCGCTACACGTACGACCCGAAGGACCCGCGCTCGCTCGGCGGCCGCATCGTGCGGTCGGCGTTCGTGGATCGCGGCGGGGTGCTCTGGGTGGGGGTCGAGAGCTACGGGTTGAGCAAGTACGCGCCCGCCGTCGTGCACTTCGATCTGATCCGCCACGACCCATCGATGCCCGCCTCGCTGAGCAACGGCTACGTGCGCGGGATCACGCAGGATCGGCGCGGCGATCTCTGGATCGGCACGCAGTTCGGCGGGCTCGATCGCGTGGACCATCGCACCGGACGGATCACGGTGTTCCGGCACCGCCCGGGCGACCCGCGCTCCCTCCCCGGCGACAGCGTGTGGGCGGTGCTCGAGGACCGCAGCGGCGCGTTGTGGGTGGGGCTGCACGCGCGGGGGCTCGGCACGCTCGACCCGCGCACCGGCGCGTTCGTCCCGTCGCCGCTCGTGCCCCGCGATGCGAGCGTGAACGTGCTCTACGAGGACCGCGCCGGCGCGCTCCTCGTCGGGCTCCAGGAGGGGGGCATGCTCGAGATCTCCCCCGACCGGCGGCACGTCAGGAGCTACGGCGCGCTCACGGGAGAGCACCGCGTGCTCACCAGCGACGACGTCCAGGCGATCCTCGAGGACCGGGAGGGGATGCTCTGGGTGGCGGGCGATCCCGGTCTCACGCGCATCGACCGGCGTACCGGACGGGTGACGCACTTTCGCTGGACGCCCGGACGCCCCGGCTCCCTCGGCAGCGACTTCATCACGAACGTCGTGGAGGACCACGAGGGAACGATCTGGATCGGCACGAAGGGCGGGGGACTCGAGCGTTTCGACCGCGCGACGGGCCGCTTCACCGCGTTCGGCACCGCGGAAGGGCTCCCGCACAGCTTCGTCTACGGGATCCTCGAGGATGCGCGCGGCCACCTCTGGTTGAGCACCGACGACGGGATCGCGATGTTCGACCCGCGCACGCACGCCGTCGTGCGTTACGGCCTCGAGGATGGGCTGCAGGCACGCGAGTTCAACCGCCGCGCCTTCTACCGGAGCCCCGACGGCGTGATGTACTTCGGCGGCATCAACGGCGTGAACGTGTTCCGCCCCGACGACGTGGGCGCGCCACCGCCGCCGCCACCGGTGGCGATCGTCTCCCTGCGGCCGGCCGGCGGCGCCACGCGCCCGCTCGTGGGGCGCCCCGCCGATTCGGCGGTGGTGCTGCGCCACCATGAGAGTGCGTTCACCGTCACGTTCACCGCGCTGGACTTCACCGCGCCGGAGAAGACGCGCTACGCGTACCGGCTGGAGGGAGTGGACGACGGGTGGATCTCCGCCGGCGGCCGTCGCGAGGCATCGTACGCGAGCGTGCCGCCGGGGCGGTACGTCTTCCGCGTGGCGGCGGCCAACGCCGCGGGCGTGTGGAACATGCGGGGCGCGGCGATCACGCTGGTGATCGCGAAGCCGTGGTGGGCCACGTGGTGGGCCCGCCTGCTGGCATCGCTGCTGGTGATCGTGCTCCCGTTCGCGGTGGAGCACGTGCGCCTGCGCGCCAACCGCCGGCGGAGTGCCTGGCTGGAGCGGCGCGTGGAGGAGCAGACGCGGAGCCTCACCGATGCCCAGGCGCAGCTCCGCGACGCGCTCGAGCGCGAGCGGCGGGCCGCGCGGGAGCTGCTCGAGATCACCGCCGCCGTGCCCGGGGGCGTGTTCCAGCTGCGCGAGGCGCCCGACGGCACGCGCACCTTTCCGTTCGTGAGCGAGGGGATCCTCCGTCTGTACGATGCGGGCGCCTCGCCCGGGGGCGGCGCGAGCGAGCCGCCGCGCCACGTCGCCGAGCGGCTGCTCGCCAGCGTGCACCCCGACGACGCCGCCGCCCTGGAGCGCTCGCTGGCCAGCTCGCGCGACACCCTGGAGTCGTGGCGCACGGAGCTGCGCTGGGCCACCGCCGCCGGCGCCACGCGCTGGCTCTCCGTGCACGCGCACCCGTGGCGCCACGCCGACGGCACCATCGTGTGGACGGGCGTGATGCTGGACGCCACGACCGCCCGCCGCACCGAGGAGGAGCGCGCCGCGCTCGAGGCGAAGATGCTGCAGGCGCAGAAGGCGGAGAGTCTCGGGATCCTCGCCGGCGGCATCGCGCACGACTTCAACAACCTGCTCGTCGGCATGCTCGCCAACGCCGATCTCCTGCCGTACCAGGCCCCGCTCGACGCGGACGCCGCGGAGACGGTCGGCCACATCCGCGCCTCGGCGCTGCGTGCCGCCGAGCTCACGCAGCAGATGCTCGCCTACGCCGGGAAGGGGCGGCTCGTGATCGAGCGGGTGGACCTGGTGGCGCTGGTGCGCGAGATGCTCGCGCTGCTCCGGAGCGTGGTGCCGCGCACGATCGCCTTCGAGCTGCAGGCGAGCGCGGTGCGCCCCGTGGTGGAGGCCGACGCCACGCAGCTCCGTCAGGTGATCATGAATCTGGTGACCAACGCCGGCGAGGCCATCGGCGACCGCGGGGGGCGGGTGGCCGTCCGGATCGGGATCGAGTCGGGGGCGCAGCGCGCCCTCGCGCTCCTCCACGCGGCGCCGGACATGCCGCCGCACGGCCCGTACGCGCTGCTCGAGGTGGACGACGACGGCTGCGGGATGGACGCGGCGCTGCTCGGGCGCATCTTCGATCCGTTCTACAGCACCAAGTTCACCGGGCGCGGGCTCGGGTTGGCCGCGCTGCTCGGGATCGTGCGCGCGCACCACGGGGGGCTGACCGTGGCCAGCGCGCCGGGACACGGCGCGCGCTTCCGGATCTATCTCCCACTCGCCGCGAGCGTGGAGCCGCGGGAGCAGGGCGGGCAGCGGGAAGCGACGCCCGACGCGGCGGAGACCATTCCGGCGCCCATCGAGCACGGATGCGTGCTCGTGGTGGATGACGAGGAGGTGGTGCGCCTCGCGGCCAAGCGCATCCTGCGGAAGCTGGGCTACGACGTGATCGTGGTCGCCGACGGCGCGGCGGCGCTCGAGGTGATCGACCGCAGGGACGAGGTGGACCTCGTGCTGATGGACGTGACCATGCCCATCATGGACGGGCCGGCCGCGGCGCGCGCGCGGCGCGCGCGCCGCTCGGGACTCCCCATCGTGTTCATGAGCGGCTACGCCGAGGAGGAGCTCGTGGCGCGCGGGGTGATGGCGGACGCCGACGGCTTCCTCGAGAAGCCGTTCGTGGTCCCCGAGATGGCCACGGTGCTGCGCGAGGTGCGGGCGCGGTAGCGCATGGCGACTGACCGCGCGGTTAGGCGCGTGGCCGAATCGCGCCCGATTCGTGCTTGCCTGGCACGGCCTGACGCGTAGTTTGTGCGGCGGTGCCGCTGGGCCGGGTCGCTCCCGGCCGTCAGGCGCCTCGCAATCGACACGTCGGCAGGATCGCTCGCTCCGCAGGAGCATCGCGACAAGGGCACCCCCGTCGAAAGGCGGGTTCGCAAAGCCACGAGGCTACCACTCGCGCGCAGGGGCGCGGGCCACGCCGGTCGGGCCGCCGAACGAACCCTCGGAGGACCCTTCCGTGCGCACCCCCCTCATGCGCGCGATGCTCGCGTTGGGCATCGCCTGTAGCTCCCTCCTCGCGTTCGGCGCCTGCTCCGACAGCGCGCACCCCTCCGCTCCCACCGCCCCCGGCGCCGTCGGCGACCTCGCGCTCGCCGCGGCGGGGAAGCCGATGCATCTCACCAGCCAGATGGTGGCCACGCAGTGCATCGACGGCGCACAGGCGGGCGCCGGGCAACCCGACACCCTGCAGCTCTGGACGTGCAAGGGCAACGAGTCGCAGACGTTCACGTGGATGGCTGACGGCACCATCCGCGCGTTCGGCGGCACCATGTGCCTCGACGTGTTCGGCAACCATGGCAGCGACGGCGATCCGGTCGGCTTGTGGATGTGCCACGGCGGGATCAACCAGCGGTGGACCGCCACCAGCAACGGCGAGATTCGCGGCGTGAACGGGAAATGCGTGGATGCGCGCGCCGGGAGCTCGGCCAACGGCACGCGCATCATCCTCTGGACCTGCCACGGCGGCGACAACCAGCGGTGGAACACCGTCGCCGATGACGCGACGTCGACGAGCGGCGACGGCAGCACACAGCTTCCCCGCCCCTTCCCCGCGTCGAACCCGTGGAATCAGGACATCTCGGCGGCGCCGGTGGATCCCGGCTCGTCCACGCTGATCGCGAGCTGCGGCGCCGGACGCGTGCTGCACCCCGACTTCGGCACCGTCTGGAACGGCGCGCCGAACGGGATCCCGTACGTCGTGGTGCACGGGACGCAGGCGAAGGTCCCAGTGAGCTTCCGCTACGCGAGCGAGAGCGATCCCGGTCCCTACCCCATCCCCGCGGACGCCCCCATCCAGGGTGGGCCGAACGCCACCGGCGACCGGCACGTGATCGTCATCGACGCCGACAACTGGAAGGCGTACGAGCTGTTCGGCGCGTACCCGCAGAACGGCGGCGCGAGCTGGACCGCGGCGAGCGGCGCGATCTTCGACCTCTCCACCGGCGCGCTCCGTCCCGCCGGATGGACGTCGGCCGATGCGGCGGGGCTGCCGATCTTCCCCGGGCTCGTGCGCTACGACGAGGCCGTGGTGGCCGGCGCCATCCAGCACGCGCTCCGCATGAGCTGCGACCACACGCGTAACGGGTACATCTACCCGGCGCGGCACGCGGCGGGCGACGGCACCAGCACGTCGCTCCCGCCGATGGGGATGCGCGTGCGCCTCAAGGCGTCGGTGGACATCTCCCACTTCTCGCACACCAACCAGGTGATCCTGCGCGCGCTCCAGCACTACGGCGCGTTCGTCGCCGACGAGGGCGTCGGCTTCATGATCTCGGGGGCGCCGGACTCGCGCTGGAACGACAGCGATCTGCACGAGCTGCAGCAGATCACGGCGAGCGACTTCGAGGTGGTGAAGATGGGGACGGTCTCCCCCTTTCCTTGTGGCCGTCGGGGGGGGGGGGGGGTTTCGGGGGCGCCGGCCCCCCGCTCAGCGCGCGCCGCTCCGGCGCGCGCCCGGCGCGGTCACGGCGCGGAGGCTCTCGCGCAGACGCGCCACCCGCTCCCCCCCCAGCCGCTCGGCGAGCGCGTCCTGCGCGTGCTCCCAGAGCGGCACCGCGGCGGCCACCGCCCGGTGTCCCGCCGGCGTCAGCTCCACCAGCCGCACGCGCGCGTCGTCGCCGGGGCGGATCTCCACGAGCCCCCGCTCCTCGAGGATGGCGAGGTTCCGCGTGAGCGTGGTGCGATCGGTGACCGTGTGGTCGGCCAGCTCGCCGACGCTCGTGGGACCACGCCCACCCAGGTGGACCAGGAGCGTGAACTGCGTGGCGCGCAGCCCCGAGGGGCGGAGCGCATCGTCGTAGAGCTGCGTGATCGCGCGCGCCGCCTTGCGGACGTTGAAGCAGGCGCAGGTGGCGGCGATCTCGGCGGCCCTGGCGGGGGAGAGGCGGGACGGCTTCATGTTGGGAGCATATACACCCATTCGCTCCTCGTCAACGCGAGCCGGCGAGGGCGAGGGCGCTGGCGCCGCGCCGGCCGCCCGCCCCTGCGCGGCCGGGAGTTCGAGGGCATATTGGTACCCACCGGCCAGCACACGGGTACCACCGTGACCGGCTCCGTCCGGGCCGCGCCACCGTCCCGAGGACACTCGACCATGACTCGTTTCCGTCTGTCATCGATGACCATCGCCATCGGTGTGGCCGCCGCCGGCTGCACCCACGCACCGCCGCAGGGCGGCGCGCCTGCCGCCCCGCCCCCATCCGCCAGCGCGGCCGAGCGCACCAATCCGTTCTTCCAGCCCAGCACCCTCCCCTTCCAGGCGCCCCCCTTCGACAGGATCCACGACGCCGACTACCAGCCGGCGCTCGAGGAGGGGATGAAGCAGCACCTGACCGAGGTGGAGCAGATCGCCAACCAGAGCGCGCCCCCCACCTTCGACAACACGATCGTGGCCATGGAGCGCTCCGGCGCGCTGCTCACGCGCGCGGCGAAGGTGTTCTTCGCGCTCACGCAGGCGAACACCGACGACACGCTGCAGAAGGTGCTGAGCGAGGAGGCGCCCAAGCTCGCCGCGCACAACGACGCGATCTACCTGAACGACCGGCTCTTCCAGCGGGTGAAGAGCCTCTACGACCGCCGCGACGCGCTGGGGCTCGACGCCGAGCAGAAGTTCCTGGTGGAGCGCTACTACAAGAACTTCGTGCGCTCGGGGGCTCAGCTCTCCGAGGCCGACAAGGACCGGCTCCGCGCGCTCAACCAGGAGGAGTCGAAGCTCACCACCGACTTCCAGAACGAGCTGCTGGCGGCCACCAAGGCCGGCGCGGTGGTGGTCGATGACAGCACGCAGCTCGCCGGCATGAGCGCGGGGGAGATCGCCGCCGCGGCGGCCGCCGCCAAGCAGCGCGGGCTGGACGGCAAGTGGGTGCTCCCGCTGCAGAACACCACGCAGCAGCCGGCGCAGGTGTCGCTCGAGAACCGTGCGCTGCGCCAGCGGCTGTTCGAGGCCTCCACGCAGCGCGCCGAGCACGGCGACAGCAACGACACGCGCGCCGTGATCCAGCGCCTGGCGCAGCTCCGCGCCGAGCGGGCGAAGATCCTCGGCTACCCGAGCTACGCCGCCTACAACCTGGACGACCAGATGGCGAAGACGCCTGAGGCGGCGATCAAGCTGCTGAGCGACCTCGTGCCGCCGGCGACGGCGAAGGCGCGCGCCGAGGCGGCGAAGATGCAGGCGCTGGTGGACCGGGAGCACGGCGGCTTCCAGCTCGCGCCGTGGGACTGGCAGCACTACGCCGAGCAGGTGCGCAAGGCCGAGTACGACCTGGACGAGTCGCAGATCAAGCCGTACTTCGAGCTCGACCGCGTGCTGAAGGACGGGGTGTTCTACGCGGCGCACCAGATGTACGGGCTCACGTTCAAGGAGCGGAAGGACATTCCCGTGTACCAGCCCGACGTGCGCGTGTTCGAGGTGTTCGACGCGGACGGCAAGTCGCTGGCGCTCTTCTACTGCGACTACTTCAAGCGCGACAACAAGAGCGGCGGCGCGTGGATG
>CAMLEQ010000157.1 GCA_946479015.1 uncultured Gemmatimonadota bacterium
CCAGCGCCCGCGGCGCTGGTCACGATCGATGCCGGCGATCATGCTCACGACGCCGAGCACGAGCCCGAGGATGAAGATGGCGAGAAAGAGAATGCGCATGGATCGGACTGGGAAGGAGCCGAATTGTATTCAATCCACGTCGTCCGCGCGACGGGAGCAGAGCGCGAAGCAGGCGCGAACGCGTCAGTGCGCCGTGGAACCGCCGCCGAGTCCGACGAGCTCCAGCAACGCAAGCGCATTCGTCGAGGTCGCCAGTCCCGGGCGCAGGCGATAGTCGAACGTCATGCGCATGACACCGTCCACGCGCTCGAAGTGCTCGGTGAAGTGGACGGGGCGACTCGCTTCGCGCAGTGGTCCATCGGCGGCAAGTGTGAGGTCGTGCGTGGTCACGACGCCGATGGCGCCGGCGTCCAGCAGGTGCCCGATCACGGTTCGTGCCGCGATCCGACGTTCGGCGGTATTGGTGCCGTGGAGGATCTCGTCGAGGAGATAGAGCAGCGGGCGCCCGCCGGGACGCGCGCGCGCGGCGTCCACGATCTCCTTCAGGCGGCGCAGCTCCGCCATGAACAGCGACACGCCCCGCTCCAGCGAGTCCGCGACGCGGATGCTGGTGCGCACGTCGAGCACCGGCAGCCGCATGTTCGCGGCGCACACCGCGCCTCCCGCCTGCGCGAGCAGTGCGTTCGCGCCGATGGCGCGCAGCAGCGTGCTCTTGCCGGACATGTTCGATCCGGTGACGAGGAGAAAGCTCCCGGGCGGTCCCACCGCGACGTCGTTCGCCACCCTGGTGGTCGCCGGGAGAAGCGGGTGCGCCAGCGCGCGCGCCTCCACCACGGCCGGCGCGTCGTGGTCCGCGATCGCCGGCAGCGCCCACTCCGGGTTCTCCGCGCTCAGCGTGGCGAGGGCGCCGAGCGCGAGGACCTCGTCGAGCGCCGCGAGCCAATCGCGCACGTGCGCGCCACTTCCACACCGCCAGCGCTCCGAGCGCACGCCCAGATGGAGGTCCCACTGGAGTAGCCACTGGAGCACGCCGTGCAGCATCGGCGAGTGGCGCACCTCGCTCCACACGACGAGGCGAGCGAGTCGCGCGAGCTCCGGCGCCGCTCCCCCTCCCGCCCGGACGCGAACCTGGATCTCGCGCAGACGCTCCGACTCGAAGCGAGCGCGCTCGATCAGCGCGAGCATCGCCACACGCCGGCGAAAGGGAGCGGCGCGCAGCTCCGCCGGAGGGAGTGCCGCGCGTACGCGCCGGTACCCCGCGGCGAGGAGCACGGTGCCCGCGGTGGCGGTGATCATCCACCACGGCGCAGCGAGCAGCGCCGCGAGTTGGAGCAGCAGCAAGATGATGGTGGACGCGGTGAGCACCCGCGCCGCGAGCACGAGCCAAGGTCCAGGGCCGATCCCCGCCGGGCGGTCGCACCACTCGACCAATCGATCCATGGTACCGACGCCGGAGGCCGCCGCGAGTCGCGCCAGAACCCCGAGCTCCTCGCGGAACGCATCGCTCGCCGCCAGCTCCCGTACCGCGTCCTGCCTGGCGCGGATCTCCCGTGCGCTCGCCGGCGGATCGAGGAGCCACGATGCCAGGCACCCGCTCGGGCGCCCCGTCCCGGCGACATCGAGCAGACGCGCCAGGGAGGCGTGCCCCACGACGTCCAGATCCTCGGCGTAAGGGTGGCCAGGAGGAGCGACGGTGTTGCCAGGGGGGAGAGCATCCCAGTCGCGACGGATGCGAAGGAGGCCGATCTCGTAAAAGATCCGCGTCTGCTCATGGAGCAGTGCCGCGTCACGAACCCGCCCGTGGCGGTGCACCAATACCGCGAAGGCCACCATCGACGCCGCGAGCGCAACGCTCCACGCCGCCGTCACCGCGCCCGCCGTGGAGCGGACGAGTGCGACGACAGCGACGATGATCACGACGAACAGAAGAATGCGCGCGCGGCCGATGCGCTCGCCGCGCGCGCGATACCGCGCCTCCGCGGTGGCGTGCTCCCTGGCGAGCCGGGCGTATCGCCCTTCGGCTCCGCCGGAAGTGCCGCCCGGCTCGAGCGCCGCCATCACTCAGGAGCGGCGCTCGCGCCGCGGCCGCAGATCACGCGCCGAGATATTTCCTGAACCAGGCGACGGTCTTGGGCCAAGCCTGGATGGCTGCCGCGTGATTGGCGCCATTCTGTCCGCTCTGTGCGCGAAGGAATCCATGCCCGGCGCCGGCGAACACCTGATGCTCGTATGTTCGCCCGAGCGACTTCAGCACCGAGTCGGCCGGGGCGATGGTGGAGGTCACGCGCGCATCGTTCTCGCCATAGAAGCCGAGGACCGGCGCACGAACGTGCGCGAGCTCCTCGGCAGACGGCGACGTACCATAGTAGACGACCGACGCGCCGAGCTCCGGCGCGGCGGCGGCGTGCGCGAAGGAGATGCCGCCGCCCCAGCAGAAGCCGACGATGCCGTACTTCGGGAGCGCGGCCGGGAGCGCCATGCCGTAGCGCGCGGTGGCGGAGAGCCGTCGCTGAATCTCGGCGGGATCGAGAGTGCGGATCACGGCGACGGCGGAATCCACGCTCACGCTGTCCGGGCCGCCCTGCGGAACGTTCTTCCCGGTGAGCAGGTCCGGCGCGATGGCGATGAACCCATCGGCCGCGAGCTGGTCGGCGACCGACCTGACCCAGGTACTGAGGCCGAAGATCTCGTGGACGACGACGACCACTGGCGCCTTGGTGCTGCGTTCCGGATAGACGACCCACGCCTTCACGCTGTCGTTCCCCCCGGCGGGGATCATGACCCACTCGCCATGACGCGGGGAGGCGGCGAGCCTCGCGTGGGCACCCGCGGCATCGGGGGGGATAGACGAATCGGTAGCAGCCATGGCGACGGACGCCCCCGCGGAATCACCAGAGTGCTCGTGATCGGCCGATGCGGCGCCGCTCCTGGCGCAGCCGAGTACAGCAAGGACCAGTGCTGCAACAGTTGTGCGACTCTTCGGCGTCATTCACCCTCCCCTTGTCGTGGTTCCGCGGTCAGCGAATCACCAGGTCGAAACGCAGCGGGTTCGGCACGTCGTACGTGAAGTGCCACCACTCCTGGTCGTAGTTGACGAACCCCTCGGCGGCCATGGCATCCAGCAGCTTCCGTCGGTTCGCGGCAGCCTCTCCGCTCGCGTTCGCCGTGTGCGCCGCCGGAGAGAACGTGTCGAACGGGGTGCCCATGTCGAGCTCGCGCCCCGTCGCCCGGTCCACGAGGGTGAGATCCACCGTCACCCCCAGATTGTGCCGGCTGTGGCTCGCGATGTAGCCATCGGTCAGGAGATCGGGGCGGTGCACGCGCTCGGTCCAGGCGACCATCCCCTCGGAGGCGCGCACCGGGCGGTAGGCGTCGAAGATCTCGAGCGAGAGCCCCCGCGGCGCGAGGTCGTGCTGCACGCGCGCGAGTGCCAGCGCCACCTCGCGCCGGAGCAGCGCGCGGTTCGCCTCGTACCCCGGGAGCGGCGCGCCGGTGAAGTTGTTCGCCGTCGCGTAGCGCAGGCGCACGATGATCGTGGAGTCGATGTCGTGGACATCCACGAGCAGGCGTCGCGCGACGCTGTCCGGTGCCACGGGGAGATCTCCCGTGTCGACGGTAGGATAGGCCGCGGCGCCCGCGGCGGGCGCGGGGCGGAGCGTGGTGGCGCTCGAGGCGCGCGTGCCCCGCGATGCGCAGCCGGCGGCGCCGATCGCGAGGGCGATGAGGGGGATCGAGTGGAGTCGCACGCGCGGAAGCTACGCTCCGGCGCTCCCCGCATCAACGCGCCGGGGTGGGGGGAGGTGCGCGGCGAGAAACTCGGCCGCGCGCCACTCCGCCCAGTAGACGGGCCTCCACGGCGTGACGCCGCTCACGAAGCCAACGTGCCCACCGCGGTCCACGAACTCCAGCTCCAGCGCCGGCGTGCGGCGCGCGATCTCGCGCACCTCGTCGAGCACGTCCCGCGGGAGAAACGGATCGTCCGCGGCGCTGAGAAGGAGCGTGGGGGTGCGAATGCCGCCGATCCAGCGGATGGAGCTCGACCGCTCGTAGTAGTCATCGGCGGACGCGAAGCCGTGCAGCGGCGCCGTGACGGCATCATCGAACTCGTACAGCGTGCGCGCGCGGTCGATGGCGTCGGCGCGGATCAGCTCGGGGAAGCGCGCGCGCTTCTCGTGCGCCTTGCGTCGGAGCGAGCGGAGGAAATGTGCCTGGTAGACGCGCGCGAACCCGCGATCGATGTGGCGGGATCCGCGCGCGAGGTCGTACGGAACGGAGATCGCCGCCGCGGCCGCGACCACCGACGGGATCTCTCCCGGGCGCTCCCCCAGCCACTTGAGCAGCACGTTACCGCCGAGCGACACGCCGGCGAGCACGATCGGCCGATCGGGCTCGGCGCGCGCGAGGCGGCGGATCACGAAATCGAGGTCCCCCGTCTCCCCGGAGTGATAGAAGCGGAGCGACCGATTGAGCTCCGTGCCGCACGACCGGAACACCATCGCATCCGCCGCCCACCCACGCCGGTGCGCCTCGGCGAGCAGGGTGCGCACGTAATGCGACCGGGGCGATCCTTCCAGACCATGCAGCACCACGAGCCGCGGGGCCGGCGAGGGGGCGTCGAGGCGACGCAGCTCGAGAAAGTCGCCATCGGGGGTGTCCCACCGCTCGAGTCGCGTGGGGGCGTGGGCGCGGCGCGGGATGAACTTCCCCCAGAGCGTCCGGAGGTGCGGGCCGGGGATCCACCAGGCCGGGCGATACACGTGACCGGTCATGCGGCTCGTGTCACGAGCGCGACGCGATAGATTCCTCGCATCCCGGAAATCTCACATCTCCCGACGGCGGCATGGAAGTCCAGATCTTCGGCACAAAGAAGAGCGCCGACACGCGGAAGGCGCTCCGCTTCTTCTCCGAGCGTCGCATCCGGACGCACTTCGTGGACCTCGCCGAGCGCGCGGCGTCGCTGGGCGAGCTGCGGCGGTTCGCGCAGAAGTTCGGCGTGAGCGCGCTCATCGACGCCGAGTCCAGGCGCTACGCCGAGCTCGGGCTCCGGCACGCGCGGATGTCGGATGAGCGATGGCTGGAGAAGCTGGCGGAGGAGCCGCTGCTGCTGCGGCAGCCGCTGGTGCGCCAGCAGCAGCGGCTCGCCGTCGGGCCCGCGGCCGCGCCGTGGAAGGAGTGGGTGGCGGCGGGGTGAGCCGCGGGACGATCACCGCGCGACCACCGGGCAAGACGAAGCCCCTGGCTGTGACACGTCACAACCAGGGGCTTCGCTTCGCTGGCGGGTGGTGATCCGTTTCAGTTCAGCATCACCACGTGTGGTGATTCGGAGCACGACACCCTTTTCCGACTCGTGCGGTTTCGAATCGGTTGGTCCAGGAAGAACCCTGAACCGTCGACTGTGGCCAGCGGCCTCGCAGTCGCCCCGCCGGGGCTGAACCGTTTCCGGCGGGCATCGGCTCGCGGCGTCCCGCTCGCCGACATCGCGATGAGAAGGGAACCGCTTTCTCACGCGAGTCACGTTGAGTGACGGAGCCACTATGCGGCGCCGCCGAGCGGCTGTCAATCTTTCGCCTCCCTTTCGCAAGAGTCTGCCGGGAGTGCAAAAGTGCCCGGCGCGGGGTGATCTTTCGCGCGTGACGCAGATCTCCCTGTCCGGAGTCGCGGTCGAGTTCGGCGCGACCCCACTCCTCGAGAACGTGACCTTCACCGTGGCGGCCGGCGAGCGGTGGGGGATCATCGGACGCAACGGTACCGGCAAGACCACGCTTCTCAAGCTGATCACGGGGGCGATGGCGCCGACGCGCGGGGCGATCGCGCGGCAGCCGGGGCTGCGCATCGCGCTGCTGGAGCAGCACCGCGACTTCGGCGACGCCACCACGGTGTGGGAGGCGGCCGCGGGGCAGTTCGCGGAGCTGCTCGCGCTCGAGCGGTCGCTCGCCGAGCAGGCCACGCGCCTCGGCGAGCTCGGCGACCGCGCCACCGAGCGCGACCTCGACCGGTACGCGCGCGACCTCGAGCGCTTCGACCACGAGGGCGGGTACACGTTCGCGCCGCGAGTGGACGCGGTGCTGCACGGTCTCGGCTTCGATCCCGTGGAGGCGCGCACGCGCACGCTCGACCGGTTGAGCGGCGGCGAGCGCGGGCGGGTGGGGCTCGCGCGACAGCTCGTGGCGCCGGCCGACGTGCTCCTCCTCGACGAGCCCACCAACCATCTCGATCTCGAGACCACCGCCTGGCTCGAACAGTTCCTGCGCGACAGCCGCGAGACGATCATCCTCATCAGCCACGACCGCGCGTTCCTCGAGCGGGTGGTGAACCACGTGCTGCACGTGGAGGCGGGGACGGCGATCCCGTACACCGGTGGCTACACCGCCTTCGTGCAGCAGCGCGCGGAGCGGCGCCTCACGCAGCAGCGAGCGTTCGACCAGCAGCGCAAGATGATCGCCAAGGAAGAGGATTACATCCGCCGCAACATCGCCGGCCAGAACAGCCGGCAGGCGAAGGGGCGGCGCACGCGCCTCGAGCGGCTGCCGCGGCTGAGCGCTCCCTCGGGGGAGGAGGACACGATGGCGCTGCGGCTCGAGGCGGCGGAGCGCGGCGGCGATCAGGTGATATCCGCCGAGCACGTGCGGGTCGCGTTAGGCGAGCGCGTGCTCCTGCGCGACTTCACCGCCACCGTGCAGCGCGGCGACGTGCTGGGGTTCATCGGGCCGAACGGCGCGGGGAAGTCCACGCTGCTGCGGGCGATCGCGGGGGAGCGCGACATCGATGGCGGCGCGCTGCGCATCGGCGCATCGGTGACGGTGGCGCACTACCGGCAGGACCTCGGGCAGGTGCCCACCGACCGCTCGCTGTTCGACATCATCAACGACCTGCGCCCGATGTGGGGGCGCGGCGCGGTGCTCGGGCATCTCGCGCGCTTCGGCTTCACGGGCGACGCCGTGCAGCGCTCGGCGACCACGCTCTCCGGGGGGGAGCGGGCGCGCATGGCGCTGGCGATGATCATGCTCTCGAAGGCGAACCTGCTGCTCCTCGACGAGCCGACGAACCACCTGGACGTGGAGTCGATCGAGGCGCTGGAGGACGCGATCGAGGGATACGGGGGAACGGTCCTCCTCGTGAGCCACGACCGCGCGCTGCTGCGCGCGCTCGCCACGCGCACCTGGGTGCTGCACGACGCGCGCATCACCGACTTCGACGGGAGCTTCGCCGAGTGGGAGGAGGCGAGCGCGGAGCGCTCGCGGGCGGCGGCGATCGCGGCGGCGGAGGAGGAGGAGTCGCGCCGCGTGCGCGAGCGGCAGCAGGTGCGGCGCAACGGGGATGCGCGCCGCGGGGAGGAGGAGAGCCGGCGCGCCGCGAAGCGGGAGCTGGCGGCGGCGGAAGCGGAGGTGGAGCGGCGCGAGGCGCGCGTGCGCGAGCTCGGCACGCAGCTCGAGGATCCGGATCTCTACACCACGCCCGAGGGGAGCAAGCGCGCGCACGCGCTGGCGGCGGAGCTGGAGGGGGCGAAGCGCGCGCTGGAGGAGGCGTTCGCGCGGTGGGAGGCGATGGTGAGCGCGGCGGAGGGGGCGGGGAGCTAGAACTCCCCCACGAACCGGATCTCCGGCTCGAGTCGCTCCCCGAACTTCTCCTCCACGGCGCGCTGCGCGATGGCGATGAGCTCGCGCACGTCCTTCGCCGTGGCGTGGCCGAGGTTCACCATGATGTTCGCGTGGATGTGCGAGATCTGCGCGTCGCCGTGGCGGAACCCCTTGAGCCCGCACTGATCCACGAGCCGCCCCGCGCCCACCCCCTCGATCTTCTTGAAGATCGAGCCGGCGCTGGGGTGCCAGTCGAGCCACGGGTGGCGCGCACCGCGCCAGCTCAGGTTCTCCTGCATCACGCGGTGCATCACGGCCGGGTCGCCCGGCTCGAGCTGGAAGGTGACGGCGAGCACGACGTCGTCGCGATGGTGGAAGACGCTGTCGTCGTAGCCGAACTTCACGTAGTCCTTCCCCACCGTGCGGCGCTCCCCCTCCTCGCTCAGGAT
>CAMLEQ010000158.1 GCA_946479015.1 uncultured Gemmatimonadota bacterium
GCGACGGCGGCGTCCGCGCGTAGCAAGAGACTCCCCGGGCGCCGACGCGCGATGCTGATTCAGGCGCGCCGAACGCGCTGGCGCCCGGGGAGGCTCGCAGCGTGTAAGCGCGACGCCGCCAGAGCCACACCCCCGCGTCACGCCAGTACCAGGAGCCCGCCACGGCCGCGTCACGCCAGTACCAGGAGCCCACCACGGCCGCGTCCCGCCAGTACCAGGAGCCCACCACGGCCGGCGCCTCGCCAGGACACGGAGCCCGCCACGCCCCCACGCCCCGCCGGCACCGAGCGCGCGCACGCCGCGCGCGCTCCACGGTCGCCTAGCGACTACGCCCTGGCGTTCGGCAGCACGATCACCAACTCCATGTTCGGCTCCGGAATGTCCGCCGGCACGTACGCCGCCAGGTTGCGCGCGCGCACGATCGCGTCCCACTCCGGCCCCGACCGCGAGAGCTGGAAGTAGTGGCTGTTCACCTTCACCGCCACCTGCGGCGGCGGCGACGGGGAGTAGGTGAGCGTCATTCCCGGGAGCGCCTGACGAATCAGGTGGTCGATCCGGTCCGCCGAGGAGATCTTGATCAGGTGCGGCGCCTTCTGGATCAGCTCCGCGTGTCCCAGCCGCGCGTCCACCGCCAGGTAGAGCTGCGGTGCGGCGAGGTAGCGGTCCTGGTCGAGCGCCGTCGCCCAGATCGCCTGCTGCACGAGCCGGAGCGGCAGCGACACGCAGCTCGCCGGCACCACCGTCTCCAGCAGCTGGCGGAGCTGCGTGTCGAGCGTCGTGAAGCAGCGCGACAGATCGTCGTGCTCGTACGCGGGCAGGTCGCGCGGGTGCACGGCGGTGGAGAAGGTCGTGAGCGCGCCGGCGAGCGAGAGCATGGCCTCGTACAGCTCCGTCGGGTGTCCGCGCCGCCCCTCGAAGATGTGCCGGAGCTGCGGGAAGTACGTGTTGATGGAGTAGAGCAGCCAGAAGCTCGCCACGTCGGCGATGCTGAACTCCGCCAGGCTCTGATTCTTCTGCCGCCGCGAGCCGGCGAGCGCGCTGCTTCGCGCCGAGAGGATCTCCACCAGCCGCCGCGCGATCGCGAGCAGGTAGTCGCTCGCCGAGATGTCGATGAGCGGCGGCACGAAGTGTGGGTCGAGCTGGTACTCGCCGGTGGGAGAGCGGCGCACCCGCGCCACCCGCAGCACCGAGCTCCCCTCGAGCGACTCCCCCTGCACGAGCAGCCGGAAGTTCTTCCGCGCCACCTGGATCGGCTTCTCCGCGAGCCCCGTGTTCTCGTCACGGCGCGTCAGCACTTCCGCGGTGTACCGCGTGCTCTGGTCGCGTCCGGTGGCCACGTTGTGCCCTCCGATCCGGTACTCCGGGATCGCCAGGTACACATCCATCTCCGTCTGGTCGGGCTCCCAGCACCCCTCGAGCAGCTTCGGCGCGGGCGCGGGATCCGACACGGGCATGTCGAAGAGCAGACCGTCGGGGAAGATCCCCGCGGCCGCCGTGATCGCGAACGATCCGGCCGAGAGCGCTTCGTGATCCAGCTCCAACCGATGGAAGCCCCACGGGCAGTACGTGAGCCCCGAGAGCTGGAACTGGATCAGGTCCTCGAGAAAGCGGTCCTGCGTCTGGAGGTGCTGCGGGCTGAGGAGGACGCCCTTCGTCCACAGCACGGGCTGCATCTGTCTCATGGCCGGCTAAGGTAGCGGAACGGTGTGGCAAATCCAGACGCGCGTCTCGAGCGACCGGCCTTGACAGCGCCGCGGCCCGCGTCGTATAGAGGCCAACCTTTCAGGAGCGAAGATGACGGACGACCGGAGCTGGGGACGCGCCGAGCTCGATGTGAACGCCGGGCGGGAGCGCGACGCCGCGCGCCCCAGAGAGGATACGCCCTTTCGCATCGCGCTGCTCGGGGACTTCGGCGCACGCGACAGTCGCGGAATTGTGGAGTCGGGGCGTGCGCTCGTCAACCGCGGCGCGGTGCGCGTGGATCGGGACGACTTCGACGAGGTGCTCGCGCGCATCGCGCCCGCGCTGACCCTCCGGCTCCCCGGCGATGTGGACGTCGCCATCCACATAGAGGAGCTGGACGACTTCCACCCCGACCGGTTGTACGAGCGGCTCCCCCTCTTCCGGTCGCTGCGCGAGCTGCGGTCGCGCCTCGCCAATCCCTCCACCTTCGCCGCGGCCGCGCGCGAGCTGCGCGGCGAGACCTCCGGAGAAGCGAGCACGCTCGCGCCGCCGCGCGGCGGCGCGAGCGTGCTCGAGGACATCCTCGGCGGTCCGCTCCCCAGTGGCGCGCCCGCGCCGACCACCGCTGGCGACGCGGCGGAGCTGCAGGCGGTGATCCGTCGCATCGTGGCGCCCCACCTGGTCCCCAACACCGATCCGCGCCAGCCGGAGCTGGTCGCGCAGGTGGACGCGGCGATCGCGGAGCGCATGCGCCTCGTGCTGCACCACCCCGATTTCCAGGCGCTCGAGGCGCTCTGGCGGGGCGTCTTTCTCCTCGTGCGGCGCCTCGACACGGATGGCGGGCTCCAGCTCCATCTCATCGACGTGTCGCGCCGCGAGCTCGCGCGCGATCTCGCCGGTGATGCGCCGCACGAGGAGACGGCGCTGCATCGCCTGATCGTGGATGGCTCGGTGGGCACGCCCGGCGCCGCGCCCTGGGCGCTGCTCGCCGGCGCGTACCGCTTCGGCGGCGGCGATGAGGACGTCGCGCTCCTCGCCCGCCTGGCGGCGATTGCGCGCCGCGCCGGCGCGCCATTCATCGGCGAGGGCGCGCCGGAGCTCGCGGGGATCGCGGACTTCGCCGCCGCGCCGGAGGTGGAGCGGTGGAGCGCCGCCCCGTCGCCGGCCTTCGAGCGCCTTCGCGCGAGCGCCGATGCGCGCTGGCTCGGCCTCGCGGCGCCGCGTGTCCTCTCGCGCGAGCCGTACGGCGCGGCCGGCGATGCGATCGACAGCTTCCCGTTCGAGGAGCTGGCGGCGCCGCTTGCGCACGAGCACCTGCTCTGGGGGAGTCCGGCGTTCGCGTGCGCGCTCCTCCTCGGCGAGTCCTTCGCCGACGCGGGGTGGTCGCTCCGCCCCGGGATGCACCGCGACATCGGCGGCCTCCCCTATCACCTGCGTCGCGAGAGTGGCGCGGCGGTGCCGGTGCCGTGCGCCGAGATCCTGCTCACCGAGCGCGCCGCCGAGCGCCTGATGGAGCGGGGGGTCATGCCGCTCGCGTCCCTCAAGGATTCGGATGCCGTGCGCCTGGTGCGCTTCCAATCCATCGCCGCGCCGCTCGCCGCCCTCGCGGGGCGGTGGGGCGCGCCGGGAGCCTGACGATGACCGCGAGCGTCCACGTGGAGCGCATGCGCTCAGCCTTCCCGCTGCACCTGTCCGCGGACGACGCGGTGTTCACCGCCGCGCGCGAGGCCCTCGCCGACGCGCGCTACACCGAGCCGGCGATCTGCGAGCGGACCGGCATCCCGAGCATCTACGAGTTCCGGCGGCTGCACGAAGGGCGACCGCGGGGCGAGCTGAGCGACTCGCTCGATGTGCTGCTCCGGCTCTTCCTCGATACCGAGCCGGTGGGGGACGAGGCGCTGCGCAGGCTCCTCCCCGCGGGCACCGTCGATGCGCTCGGGGCGCTCGGGCTGCTCGCCCGCGGGGAGGACGGGGCGTGGCGCGCCACCGCGCTGCTCTATCCCACCCGCTCGCTGCTCATCGCCTCCGATCTCGACCACCCCACGGCGCGGGGGCGGGTGGCGGACGATGCGGTGTATCCGGCCATCACCTCGAACACGCAGACCTTCCTGGACAGCCTCCCGTGGACGCGCTGCGAGCGTTTCCTCGAGATGTGTGGCGGCACCGGCATCGCGGCGCTGGTGGCGGCATCGCAGGGCGCGGGGCGGGCGTGGACGGCGGACATCACCGAGCGCGCCACCTGGTTCGCCGAGTTCAACGCGCGGCTCAACGCGCTCGACGCCGTGCGCGCCGTGTGCGGCGACCTCTGGGAGCCGGTGCGCGGCCTCACCTTCGATCGGATCGTCGCGCACCCGCCGTACGTCGCCGAGGCGGAGCGGACGCTGATCTTCCGCGACGGTGGGCCTGACGGCGAGCTGATCACGCGCGGCCTCGTCGCTGGCCTCCCCGAGTTCCTCGAGCCCGGCGGACGCTTCTACTGCACGTGCATCGCCACCGACCGCGTCGGTGCGCCGCTCGAGCGGCGGGTGCGCGAGATGCTCGGCGCCGGGGAGGAGGGGTTCGACGTGGTGGTGGTCGAGCGGAGCGGCTTCCACCCGAGCGAGTACTACTGCCGCATGGCGGCGGGGGCGAAGATGCCGTTCGTCGAAGCGGAGCAGCGGCATCTGGCGTACAAGGCGCTGGGCGTGACGCGCATGGTGTACTGCACCATCGTGGTGCAGCGGCACGCGGTGGAGCGGGCGCCGTTCACGCTGCGGAAGGCGTCGGGGCGCGCGCGCGAAGGGGACGCGCTGGAGTGGCTGCTCGCGTGGGAGACCGCGAACGCGGAGCGCGACCTGACGGCGGCGCTCCTCGATGCGCGCCCCATCGCGGCGCCCGCGCTGCGGCTGCGGACTGAACAGCATCTGTTCGAGGGCGCGTGGCGCGTGCACGGGTGCGCGCTCCGCACCGAAGCGCCGTTCGAGGAGACCACCGACTGCACGCTCGATGCGGCGGCGTTCCTCGCCCGCTGCGATGGCTCCCTGACGCTGCGCGAGCACGCCGAGCGCCTGGCGGCGGAGGGGCTGCTGGACCCGCGAGCGGGCGCTGGGCTGGTGGAGCTCGTGCGAGGGCTGGTGGGCGCGGGCTGTCTCGACCTCGACATCTTCCGGGCGCCGCGCTGAGATGAGCGGGGCGACCCTTGCGTCACACCTGTGCTGGCGTCCTGTTGCGCAATCGCATCGATTCGGCGTGCGCTGAAATACAATTTTTTCCCATCGTGGGGCACGGCGCGGCGGCGCGATCCGTGTTTTCTTGACACCACGCTCGCTGGTCAATAGTATCGGCGCGTCGGTCATCCCCGGATGGAGAGGGTTGGTGCAGGTCACGCCGGAGCCCTCATCGCACAACGGACCCGCCGCGCCGCGACCAGGCTCACACGTCTGGTCGCGACGGGCGGTTTCGTTCGCGTGATCCGTATCGACCGCCGTTCGGCATCGGACCACAACCGAGACCAGGAGTCTTCCCCATGGCGAAAGAGAGCACACAGAAAAAGCTCGAGCGCGTACGACCTCCGCGCGTGAACATCAGCTACGACGTCGAGACGGGCGGGGCGATCGAGATGAAGGAGCTCCCCTTCGTCATGGGCGTCCTCGGCGACTTCACCGGGCAGCCGGTCGAGCCGCTCGCGAAGCTGAAGGAGCGGAAGTTCGTGGACGTGACGCTCGACAACTTCGACGATGTGCTGGCGAGCATGAAGCCGCACCTCGCGTTCTCGGTGGAGAACAAGCTCAGCGAGGACCCGAACGCCGGGAAGCTGGGCGTGGACCTCACGTTCAAGAGCCTCGACGACTTCTCCCCCGACGCGGTAGCGCGGCAGGTGAAGCCGCTGCGCGAGCTGCTCGATCTCCGCACCAAGCTCTCCGACCTGCGCGGTACGCTGCAGGGGAACGACAAGCTGGAGGAGGTGCTCCAGCAGACGCTCGCCGACGCCGAGAAGATGACCAAGCTCAAGGCGGAACTGGGTTCCGAGGGAGGCTCCGATGCCTGAGGCACAGGCCGCACAGCAGCAGGCGGCGCTGTCCGCCGAGAGCACCGAGCTCAGCCTCCTCGATCAGATCGTCGAGCAGGGGCGGATCGGGAAGGATGCCGCCGCGAAGGAGCGCGGGAAGGACATGGTGAAGCAGTTCGTGAGCGAGGTGCTCGCGGGCTCGATCACCATGGCGCGCGACACCGAGGCGATGCTCAACGCGCGCATCGCGCAGATCGACCACCTGATCTCGCTGCAGCTCAACGAGATCATCCACGCGCCCGAGTTCCAGAAGCTCGAGGGGACGTGGCGCGGGCTGCGGTACCTGCTGACGCAGTCCGAGACGAGCGACATGCTGAAGATCAAGATCTTCAACGTGTCGAAGAAGGAGCTGCTCCGCGATCTGCAGCGCGCGCCGGAGTTCGACCAGAGCGCGCTGTTCAAGAAGGTGTACGAGGAGGAGTACGGCGTGTTCGGCGGCGCCCCGTTCGGCGCGCTCGTGGGCGACTACGAGTTCGGCAAATCGGGGCAGGACATCGAGCTGCTCGAGAAGGTGGCCCAGGTGGCGGCCGCGTCGCACGCGCCGTTCATCACCGGCACCTCGCCGGAGATGCTGAACCTGGAGAGCTTCACGCAGCTCGACGCGCCGCGCGACCTCGCGAAGGTGTTCGACACCACCGAGTACGCCAAGTGGAAGGCGTTCCGGCAGAGCGAGGACTCGCGCTACGTCGCGCTCACGCTGCCGCGGATGATGCTCCGCGAGCCGTACGGCAGCGCCACGGTGCCCATCGAGGCGTTCCAGTACGAGGAGCACGTGGACGGCACCGAGCACGACAGGTATCTGTGGGGGAACGCGGCGTGGGCGCTCGGCGCCCGGGTCACGCAGGCGTTCGCGGCCTACGGGTGGTGCGCGACGATTCGCGGCGTGGAGAGCGGCGGGCTCGTGGAGGGGCTGCCGGTGCACAACTTCCGCACCGACTCGGGCGACATCGCCATGAAGTGCCCCACCGAGACCCCGATCACCGATCGCCGCGAGAAGGAGCTCGCCGACCTCGGCTTCGCGCCGCTGGTGCACCAGAAGGGGACGGCGAACGCCTGCTTCTTCAGCGTGCAGTCGGCGCAGAAGCCCAAGATCTACGACAGCGATGCGGCCACGGCGAACGCCCGCATCTCCGCCCAGCTCCCGTACATCTTCGCCGTCTCGCGCTTCGCGCACTACCTGAAGTCGATGATGCGCGACAAGATCGGCGGCTACATGTCGAAGAGCGAGGCGCAGACGTTCCTGAACAACTGGATCATGAACTACGTCGTCGGCAACGACGACGCGCCCATGGCCGTCAAGGCCAAGCGGCCGCTGAAGGAAGCGCGGGTGGACGTGATGGAGGTGCCGGGGAAGCCCGGCGCGTACCGGGCGGTGGCGTTCCTGCGGCCGCACTTCCAGCTCGACGAGCTCAGCGTCTCGATGCGTTTGGTCGCGGACCTGCCGGCACCCGCGAAGTAGTCCCGTCTCATCGTCGCGACATCGCACATCACACCGACTTGGAGGAGGACTTTCAATGGCATTCGACGCATTCCTGAAGCTCGAGGGCGGGCCGAACGTCAAGGGCGCCGCGAAGGCCAAGGGGTTCCAGGACCAGATCGAGATCTTCTCGTTCAGCTGGGGCGCGAGCAACCCGGTCTCGATGGAGAGCGGAGCCGGCATGGGCGCCGGCAAGGTGTCGATCAGCTCCTTCAACTTCATGAAGAAGAGCGACGCCGCCAGCCCGCTGCTCTTCCAGGCGTGCTGCACGGGCGACCACTATGGCACGGCCACGGTCACCCTGCGCAAGGCGGGCGGGCAGCAGGTGGAGTTCCTGTCGTACAAGTTCAGCGAGGTGTTCGTCGAGTCCGTGCAGTGGTCGGGCTCCTCGGGCGGCGATGACACGCCCACCGAGTCGGTGTCGCTCGCCTTCGGCAAGGTCGAGATGACCTACACGCCGCAGGACGAGAAGGGCGGCAAGGGCGCCGCCGTGGTGGGTGGCTGGGACCTGCACGCCGTCACCAAGGCCGGCGCCTGAGCCGGTCCGGAGCGAACACGCCGATGAGAGCGCGCGCGCTCTTTCAGGCGGGGAAGCTCGACGAGGCCATCGAGTCGCTGGGCGCCGAGTTACGGAGCGATCCGACCGACGCCCAGCGCCGAACCTTCCTGTTCGAGCTGCTCTGCTTCGCGGGGCAGTACGACCGCGCCGAAAAGCAGCTCGACGTCCTCGCGCAGGGCGGGCCGCAGGCGGGCATGGGTGCCCTCCTGTATCGCAGCGCCATGCACGCGGACCGCAC
>CAMLEQ010000159.1 GCA_946479015.1 uncultured Gemmatimonadota bacterium
CCGAGTACCAGAGCAGCGTGGTGGGGAGGAAGATGAAGCCGAGGATCGGCCAGAGGATCGAGGAGAACATCCCCTCGAACCAGCGCGTGAAGAACCAGAGCAGCGCCACGACGATGCGCGGCGTCACGAGCGCGAGCACGACCATGATGCACGGCATGGCGCGTCTCCTCAGCCAGTGGGTGGGCTCCAGGCGTGGTGCGCGCGCAGGAACTCCTCGATCCGGCGCTGCGCGTGGATCGTCTCGGCGTCGGAGAAGTCCTTGTCCGCATGTCCGCCGCCGGGGATCGTGATCAGCTCTGTCGGAACGCCGGCGCGCGCGAGTGCGTCGCGGAGCCGCACCGACTGCTGGTACGGCACCGCCCGGTCGGAGTCGCCGTGCACCATGATGATCGGCGGCAGCCCCGGGCGCACGTAGCGGAGCGGCGAGAGCTTGGTGGCGAGCTCGGCCCTGTCGGGGCGCTGGCCGATCCAGTCGGCCGCCCAGTGCCGCCGGTTCGGACCATCGATGAGCTCGCGGACGTCGGTGATCCCGTACCAGTCGACGATCGCCGCGATGTGCGGCTCGGGGGCGCTCGCGCACGGGCCGTCGAGGCCATCGGACGCTCGGAGCATCCCCGCCATGAGCGCCAGGTGCGCGCCGGCGGACTCGCCGGCGAGCACGACGCGCGATGTGTCGAGCCGGTAGCGCTTCGCCTGCCCGGCGAGCCACCGCACCGCGCACCGCGCGTCCTCCACCGCGGCCGGCGCGGGCGCGTCCTTCGTCAGGCGGTAGTCCACGTTCGCCACGGCGTATCCCATCTCGAGGTACGCGATCAGGTTCGCGATGATCATCTCCCGCCTTCCGTGCTCCCACCCGCCGCCGTGGAAGTAGATGAACAGCGGGTGCGTGCCGGGCGCTCGCGGCACGTAGAGATCGAGCTTCCCCTCCCAGCCATCCACCGTGCGGTAGGTGAGATCGGGCTCGCCGTGGTAGCGGAGCCGCACCACGATCGACTGGTCGGATGCGGCGGCGTCCTGCGCGTGGAGCATCGGCGGGGCGGCGAGCGTGGCCAGCGCGGCGGCGAGCAGGGCGGTGCGGTATCGGCGGATCATCTTCCGCTCACCTGCGCTCGAGCTTCGGCGCGTCGCCGAGTGCCCGCGCGATGCTCTCGCGCCCCACCTTCAGGTCGATCACCGGCGTGCCGTCGATCGCATCCAGCCCGCTCACCACCAGTACCGGGCCGCGCACCTCCACCAGCGTCACCTCGGAGATGGCGAGCGGGTTCGGGCGCGCCGGCGTGCGCGCGGCGAACGGTCCCACCACCTTCCGGTCGAGCCCCCGCTCGAACGCCGTCTCGAGCCCCCCCGCGGCGTGCGCCCACCAGATCACGGTGAGCGACGTCTCCTCCGCCACGCCGCGGAGAAAGCGCGTCATCCCCGGCACGAGGTGGATCTCCGAGCGCAGGTCGCGGCCGATCGCCACGCCGCGCCCCTCGCGCGCGAGCTGGTTGCGCACGATGCCGATCGGCCACACCTGCAGGGGCGCGGCGTCGCCGAAGAGGCAGCGGGTGCACACCGGCTGCCCATCCACCTCGCGGAGGGCGGCGCGCTCCGTCTCCCGCCCGCACTCCGAGCAGCGGGCGAGCGCCTCCGTCGCTGTATGCGTCATGTCATCGATTCTGGTTCGAGTGTCGGTCCGGCATCACGCGCCGACGAGGGCCGCGAGCTTGCACACGGTGTTCCAGTTGCGTCCCGTGCCCCGCGTGCCGAGCGTGCGCTCGATGAGCGCGGTGGTGAGGCGCGAGCGCCCGACCCCGTCGGGGTACACGAGATAGGCGTGCCGCCCATCGACGCCGGCGATCTCCCGCCCCGTGATCGCCTTCCGCAGCGCCTCCGCGCGCTCGGCGCCCGGCGCGTCCTTCAGGAACATCACCAGGAGATGGCCGGGATCGCGCTTCGCCGCGTCGGGAAAGGGGTTGCCCGCGATCACGCGCTCCCACTCCGCGGCCGTGCGGATGAAGAAGTCCGTCCGGAGCGCGAGACGCTGCTCCATCTCCTGCTCGAGCAGCCGCTCCAGCGTCGCGCTCGAGCGCCGGCCGCCGCCGAAGACGACGTTGCCGGTCTGGAGCAGCGTTCGGGGATCGGCGAAGCCCAGCTCCGTGAAGAGGGCGCGCAGGTCGGCCATCGCCACCTTCGAGTTGCCGCCGACGTTGATGGCGCGGAGGAGCGCGATGTGGGTGGTCACGGCTCGGAGCTGCTCTCTCTTCTTCGCGGGTTCTTCGCGGGACGGGACGGCGACGCCCGGCGTGGGGCATCACGGGTCGCAGCCCGGATGATGACCGCCGGGCGATGTGCTGTCCAGCTAGGCGCCGGCCGGAGGGAGCAGCGACACGAGGCGAGCCGCCAGGTCGCGCAGCCGCGCCGCGGCGTCGGGCGTGTGCTCGGCGACCTCGTCCGCCGCTTGCCGCAGGGCGCTCACGTCCTGTTCGGTGACGCCGAACGGCTGCCGGTGCATCGCCAGCGCCGCGAGCGCGTGCCGCGCGGGGGGCGGCACCGCCACGCGGTCGTGGGCGCGGCTCATGAGCGTGACGCAGTCGTCGTACGTGATCCCCATCTGTGCCACGTACTCCGTGGCGTCGTCGCTCTGGCGTCGTTCCGCCTTCCCTTTCGCCCACGCGTCGATGGCCGATGCGGACTGCCGGTAGTCCACATCCTGCCACTGCTCCGGCGTCAGCGCCGCGGGAATCTCTCGCGCGCGATCGCTCACCTGCCCTCCCGCCGGCCGCGTGGCCGGCCGCGATTCAGGGGGCGCCCACCAGCGCGTCGATCTGCGCGAGATGGTGGCGCAGGTGCCCCACGTAGTCGCGCACGAAGTACTCGAGCGTCGCCGGCTCCTCCGCCGGCACCGTGCGCCACGCGATCTGATCGAGGTTGTGCCGCGCGCGCTGGCGCGACCAGTCGTCGGCGGAGATGCGGTCGATCACCCGGGCCACGTGCAGGTTGTAGCCGCGCCACAGCTCGAGCAGCGCCGTCCACTCCGCCTCCTGGTAACCCTGGCGCGCCACCCAGTCATCCTGTTCGTAGGGGAGGAAGACCAGGTCCTTCTGGAACTGGGCGCGCACGAAGCGCTGGTGATTGTGGGCGGCCGAGTCGATGAGGTGGCCGACGATCTCGCGGGGCGACCACTTGCCCTCGCCGGGGCGCCGGCCGTTCACCGCATCGGGGATGGCACGCAGTCGCGCGTACGCCTCGTTCACCGTCGCGCGGAGCTCTTCGGCTGTCTGGTTCACCGCTGCATCATCCGTGTACGAGCCACGAGCGGGGCGCGGCCATGTCCGGTGGCCGGCGCCCGCTCACCGATCTCGAAGATGGACGAGGGTGGACGCGTCGTCCAGCGAACGCGCGGGTGCGCGCTCAGAACACGAACGGGACGAGCGCGGCCGTATCCCGGCGATACTGGTCGAATTGCGGGAACGTCTCGCGAAGCCGGGAGTCCTCCAGCACCACCTTGCGTACGATCCCTACGAGCGCCAGCGCGACCGCGAGCACGGCGCGCCACTCGCCGATGGCCACCGCCGAGCCGACCAGCGCGAGGAGGAGCCCCGAGTAGATCGGGTGTCGCACCCATCGGTAGGGGCCCGTGGTGATGAGCGTGTGCTCGTTCTTCACCGTCACCGCCGCGCTCCAGTTCCTGCCGAGGTGCCGTCGCGCCCAGGTCGCGAACCCCAGTCCCGCGGCGGTGAGGGCGACGCCGAGCATCGCGAGCACCGTGCTCGGCGGCAGGAAGCGTTGGCGCAGGACCGGCGGCAGGCGCCCCGGCGTGGCCATGAGAATGGCGGTGAGGAGGAAGGGAACGCGGTGGAGGAGCTGCGACGGGAGCGACTCGCGCCAGCGCGTCTCCTTCACATTTCGCGCGGCGATCCACCAGTAGACCAGCCAGACGGCCCACAGCGCCGCGATGATCGTTTCCGGGTTCGGCTCGAGCATACATCTTCGGGTTCTTCGGGCGCTCCGCCGCGGCGATCGCGCGGCGGTCGCGGGCACCGATGTGGCCAGCAAGGCACCACTACGGTGGGGTGCGCCGATTGGTGTCGGGGTCGCGCGGGAAAGAGTGGCACGTATCAGCCATGCGGCCCGTGGGGCTCGCCCCCGTGCTCGTACGCGCGGCGCACCGCGGAGGAGAGCGCGAGGCGGTGGGAGGGCGCGGAGGGCTCGCGTCCGAGCAGCTCGCCCTCGAAGCGCGCGATGTAGTCGGCGAGGTGCTCGATCGGCTCGCCGCGATCGAGGCGGGCGCAGAGCTCGAGCGCCAGGCTGTCGGCGTGGTCCGCCTCCGTCCATCCGGCGGCGTGCAGCGCCGCGCGCACGCCGGCGAGGCGCGTACCGACCACCTGCCCCTCGATATCGAGCTGCATGCAGAGGAGGCCGATCGCCGCGTCGCGCCCGTCGTCGGCGGCGAGTTGGAGGACGCCGTCGGCCTCGGCGCGTTGGAGTCCCGCATCGAGCACGCGCCAGAGCGCGGTGTCGCGCCAGCGCGAGAATGGATCCACTGTCACCAGATGCTCCGTCACCCGTTGTTCCTTCACGACATAGCGAACGGGCGTCAATCTATCGGCAGCATCTCCTCGATGACCACCCGTCCAGCGATCGGCTGCCGAAACACTCTGCCGAGCGGCAACTCCGGGCGGCAGACCCATGGGCCCGTGTAGGATTTCCGGATACCGGGGTCGCGCGTGGTGATCAAGGTATCCACGATCGGGCTTGCAAGCACGACGCGGAGCGAGTCGGTGTCGAGCCACGTCGCCTGCACCTGCTGCGCGTCGACCGTGGTGTCCGCGAACGTGTTGGTCCCACCGGCCGCGCGGAGCCGCGTGAGTTGCAGACGGACCTCGCCCGCCCAACCGCCGCCGAGCGCCACGTCGGGGGGCAGATTCAGAAAGACCTCACAGGTGAGCGTGTCCCCCGTGGCCGAGTCGGGCGCGCTGGCGATCGCCGTCGCGAAATAGGAGTGGTGCGACCCGATCGGCGGCGGTTCCACCGACGAGTCGTGGCACGCCGAGAGTACCAGTGCGATGGCCGCGATCGTGACGGCTCTGGCCACAGCTCCCTCCGTGGTGTCGGATGGTTGCACATCGGGAGTGATGTTCGAGCTGGGAATCTGTGGCGCGGCAGGCGGCCCCGCCAGGGGCGGGCGGGCTGCCGTCGTCAGGCGCCTGACGACGGCAGGCGAGATCGCGCCGCCGTGCGCGAGTGCGCCAGGTCTCCTATCGGTCGCCGCGCCGCTCGCCTCGCCGGTAGGCCGCGAGCAGGCTGAGGAGGATGCCGCCGTTGCCGAGCCCCATGCCGCCGTAGAACGCGACGCGGCCGGCCGTGGGGTCCGTGGTGTGGACGCTCCAGAGAATGGCGAGGATCCCGGCGGCCGCCCAGCCGAAGCACTCGAGCGCCGTCCGCGCGAGGTCGCGCCGGCGGTCTCGCTCCGCGGCCGCGCGCTCAGCGGCGCGCTTGCTCGCGAGCTCCGCGAGGATCTCCCGGGGGAGCGGCATGCGGTCAGTATAGAGCGGGTGTCCGGCGGTCCGCCAGGCGGCTGTGGAGTGACGTCCCATTCACAGACAGAAGGTGGATCGGCGCGGCTCAGGGTTGCCGCCTTACGTTCAGTCCGTGTCGAGATTCCAGAAGGGGCAGGACCGCCGCATCACCATTTCGAAGTGGTGGCACCGGCAGTAGAGCCCCGGGTCCATACGAAGGCGCCGGCAGCCCGACTCACGACACCGCTCCGGCCCCACTTCCGGTCCCAGCGTGTCGAAGAACTCCCGGTCTTCGGCCGCGCGCCGGAGCTCGTCCGCGAGCGGCGCGGCATGCCGTAACCAAGCCAGCGGATCCACGCCAGCGATGCGATAGAGCAGATCCGGTCCGCCCCCGTGGCGCTCGCTGAAGGGGCGTTCACCGACCCACGTGCTACCGCACGCACGGCAGCGAAATACGCTCATCCAGCTCTCGTCATCGGTTGCGAGCGGCTCGAGCATGGGCGCGATTCGCTCGGCCTCTTCGAGTCGCGCGATGACCTCCGGCCAGGTGCGCGGTACCGCAGCGAACTCAGAGCAGGGACACTCGTTCATTGATCCATTACCGGGACGCTCGCCTATGGCAGCGACTCGCGGAAGGCCGCCCGGGTGCGCCCCTCCTGGCGGAGCTTCGCCGAGAGCTCGAGCCGGTATCCGCGCCAGAGGAGGAGCGGGTACGCGAGGCCGAGTGCCCAAGTCACCCACTTGGGCAGACGGTCGAGGACATCCGGCCCGTTCAGCACGAGTGCCAGCGCGCTGACGCCATACGCCGCAATCCACCACGGTGACCCTGGGCCTTCCCGGCCCGCGCGTCGGTCGCGCGCGAAGGCGCGAATGACGCTCGCGAGCGCGAGGACTCCGAGTGCGGCGCCCGCCCAGCGCGCGAGGGCGTGTCGCTGGAGGATATCCACGTTCCACACGAGGAGGGCGATCGAGGCGAACGTGACGAGTCGGATTGCGGTCGCGACGAGGCGAGCGCGCCGCGTCGGCGGTCCTGCCGGGTGTGGCTGCGTCACCGCGATCTCCTCAATGGTCGAGACGCTCGTTCCGCGAGATGTACGGCCGTGCGGCTCTGCTCCGATCAGATGATGTCGTACCGCGCCAGCAGTTCCTCCACTTGCCCCCTGCTGCCGACATAGGCCCCCCACACCGCCGCGCACCACGTGTCGATCGCCCGGTCCCGTTCCGGGCCGGGAGGCGCCGCGAGCACGTCAGCCGCGGTGATCGCTCCCCGATTCACAGGGAGCGCGAAGGTCGGCCACGAGCGCGTCCGCTTCGCGAGCGCCATGTGCGCGAGCTGGACCTGCCGGCCGGTGAACCCCCGCTCGAGGTGCAGGTACAATCCCATCAGCGCGAACGTCAGCTTGATCGGCTTCGTCTCCGCGGTCGCGTATTGTGCCGCGAACGCGTCCACGACGTGCTGGTGCACGAACGTCGGCGCACCGTGCGCGAGCGTGTAGTAGCACAGCTCGTGGTAGGCGTCTTCCGCGGTGGTCACGCTTGGTTCAGTGGTCGCGCTGCGTTCAGTCGAAAGTGGCCGGCTGCGGGATCTGCCCGCGCACGCTGCCGAACACGCCAGCCCGCACGAACTGCAGGATGTGCGTGGCCTCGGCGTAGCCGCACGACGGTGCCTCCGGAAAGTGGCTCGCGACCGTCACGCTTCCCGCCCCGGGGCCGCCGCCGTTCCCGAGCTCACCCGCCCAATTCAGCGGAGCGTCGAAGTAGACCGAGTCGGAGCGAAGGGTGACGGGCGCATCCACCGTCATGGTGTCCGGCGCGGAGGTCTGGTGCCAGGCGTCGTCGAAGAGTTGCGTGACGATGACGATCCGCGCCGAGTCGTTGGGCATCGCCACGAGCACGCCGCCCGTGATGGCCGCGAACGGAACACCCGGGCATTGCGGATACAGGCGCTGGGGCACTGCACCACCATCGATACGCCCCAGGTCGTAGGTGCCGGTGAACGACACAGGTCCGGTCGCGGAACCGCTGCACGCGACGAGCGCGAGGCTGCCGAGTAGAAAAAGCCTGCGAGTCGAACGCGCTGCGGTGACGCCTCCATGGGAGGGGAAACGCGCCGCCGTGGTATTCAGATCTGTGGCCACGATGCGTTCAGGCGAAGGTAGTCGGGCATTGTCGTCACGTACGGCTACAGGTCGCCCCGCTGCACGGCGAAATGGAACCAGAGGATCAGCGTGAGCACGCTGCCGCCGTAGCCGAGCACGAGGCCGAGCGAAAGAGCGAGTGTTCCCGCTCGAGCGCTCGTCGTGTGGGCGCTCCATACCATGCAGCCGAGTCCGAGCACGATCCATCCGAGGCACCACGCGAGCGGGCGGCGGATCTCACGGCGCCACGCACGTGCCCTGTCTTCTGCGGCCTCCGCCTGGAGACGCTCGCGCGCGCACTGCTCGGGTGATGCCTCGAAG
>CAMLEQ010000160.1 GCA_946479015.1 uncultured Gemmatimonadota bacterium
GCGGCAGCGCGGCGCGGATGGCGCGGTTGAACCGCTCCACGTGGCCGGTCTGGACCAGCGCGCCGCTCCGCCGCGCCGCCGCCAGGAGATCGTCGGCTTCGTCGAGCGTGGCAGTGATCGGCTTCTCGATCATCACGTGCACGCCCCGCTCGAGCGCGCGCTTCGCCACCGCGTGGTGCGCCGGCGTGGGCACCACGATCGTCACCGCATCCACCTCGTCGAGCAGCGCGTCGAGCGACGCCGCCGCCGGCACGCCGAGCTCGTCCCGCACGCGCGCCGCGCGCTCGGCGGCGGCCTCGTGGAACCCCGCGAGCCGAACATGCGGCAGGTCGCGCAGGAGGCGCACGTGATGGTACCCGAGGCTCCCCGCGCCCACCACGCCCATCCGCACCGGTGTCGTCATCACATCACCACCCCGCGCCCGCTCGTGTCCACGAACGACAGGAAGTGCTCCACCTCGGGGTAGAGCTGCAGCTCCTGGCGCGCCCGCTCCAGCGCCTGCGTCATGTTCAGCTCCGAGCGGAAGAACAGCCGGTACGCGCGCTTCAGCTCCCGCAGCACCGTCGGATCGAAGTTGTTCCGCTGGAGCCCCACGCTGTTCAGCCCGTAGAGCTTCACCGGATTCCCCACCGCCTTCAGGTACGGCGGGATGTCCTTCGCCACGCGCGAGCACCCGCCGATGAAGCTGTAGGTGCCGATGCGCACGAACTGGTGCACCGCCACCAGCCCCGAGATGATCGCCCGGTCCTCGACGGTGACGTGCCCCGCGAGCTGCGTCGCGTTGGAGATGATCACGCCGTCGCCCAGATGGCAGTCGTGCGCGAGGTGCACGTACGTCATGATGAAGCACTGCTTCCCCACCGACGTCTTCATCGACTGCGCGGTGCCGCGGTTGATCGTCGCGTACTCGCGGATCACCGTCCCCTCCCCGATCTCGACGGTGGTCTCCTCCCCCTTGAACTTGAGGTCCTGCGGATCGCCGCCGAGCACCGAGCCGATGCCGACGTGCACGTTCGCCGCGAGGTGCACGTTGCGCTCCAGCGTGGCGCGCGGCGCGATCACGCACCCCCCGGCCACGGTGCATCCGTCGCCGATCATCGCGTGGGCGCCCACCTCCACGTCGTCCGCGAGCTCGGCGCGCGGCGATACGAGCGCGGTGGGATGAATGCGGGCGCTCATCGATCGACGACCATCGCCGCCATGTCGGCCTCGCACACCACGTCGCCATCCACGCGCGCGACGCCGCGCATGCGGCACACGCGGCCGCGGAGTTGCATCACCTCCAACTCGAAGCGCAACTGGTCGCCCGGCTTCACCGGCTTGCGCCACTTCACGTTGTCGAGCGACATGAAGTAGACCACCTTGTTCTCCGGGTCCTCCACGGACCCCATGAGGAGCATGCCCCCCACCTGCGCCATCGCTTCCACGATGAGCACCCCGGGCATGATCGGATGCCCGGGGAAGTGCCCCTGGAAGAACGGCTCGTTGATGGTCACGTTCTTGATCCCCACGATCCGCTTCCCGCCCTCCATCTCGACGATCCGATCCACGAGCAGGAAGGGGTAACGGTGGGGGAGGACCTTCATGATCTCTTCGATGCCGAGCATCCGCGTCTCCATGGCGGCCAGTTTCACCATCTCCCGAACGAGCGTCACCGTCCCGCGGTGACTGGGCTTCACGGCGATCACGCGCGCGCGCACGCGGCGCCCGGCGAGCGCGAGATCACCCACGCAGTCCATCGCCTTGTGGCGCGCGAACTCGTCGGGCCAGCGGAGCGTGCCATCCACCATCCCCTGGTCGTCGAGCACCACCGCGTTCGCGGTGGACGCGCCCTGGATCAATCCCTTCGCCCGCAACGCCTCCACCTCGCGCACGAACCCGAACGTGCGCGCCGCCGCCAGCTCGCGCGCGAACGTCTCGGCGGTGACCGGCAGCTCGCAGCTCTGCCGTCCGATGAGCGGGTGGGGAAAGTCGATCGTCACTTTGAGGGAGAGCGACGGCGCGGGGAACGCCTCGTAGACCGACGCGCCGTCGATCACCCGCACCGGATGCGGGAGATCGAGATACTGCACCGTGCCGCCATGCTCGGCAATCCCCGCCCGCTTCAGCGCCTCGAGGAACGGGAGCGCGCTCCCGTCCATGATCGGCGGCTCGGGACCATCCATCTCGATCAGCAGATCGTCGATCTCGAGCCCGGCCACCGCCGCGAGCACGTGCTCCACGGTGTGCAGCGCGCCCTCCCCCTCGCCGAGCTGCGTCCGCCGCTCGCTGAGCACCGCCCGGTCGGCGCGCGCCGGGATCGACGGCGCATCGGGCAGATCGGCGCGGCGGAACACGATCCCCGTTCCGGGATCGGCGGGGTGGAAGGTGAGCCGGCACGGCCGGCCGAGGTGCAGCCCCACCCCCTCCAGCGAAGCGGGCGATGCGATGGACCGCCGGCGCGCCGTCATGTCTCCGAGCGCTCCAGCAGCCGCTCGATGCGGCGCATCAGCCCGGCGAGCTTGAACAGCGCGGCGTGCGCGCGCAGCGCCTCCTTGTGGGGGCGCGCCGGGTAGCCCGACCACGTCTCCCCCGCCGGGATGTCCCCGAACACCCCCGCCTGCGCGGCGAGCACCGCCCGATCCCCGACGGTGTGGTGGCCGCTGACCCCCACCTGTCCCGCCAGGATGCACCCGTCGCCGATGTGCACGGAGCCGGCGATCCCCACCTGCGCCATGATCAGGCAGAGCTTCCCGATGCGGACGTTGTGCGCGACGTGTACCAGGTTGTCGATCTTCGTCCCCGCGCCCACCACGGTATCGTCGATGCTCCCGCGGTCGAGCGCGGAGTTGGCGCCGATCTCCACGTCGTCCTCGAGCACGCACCGCCCCACGTGTGGGATCTTCACGTGGGCACCGCCGGACTGCACGTAGCCGAAGCCGTCGCACGCCACGCGCACGCCGGCGTGCAGGCGCACGCGCCGCCCCACCACCGCGCCCGGGTAGAGCGTCACCGAGTCCACGAGGTGGCTCTCCTCCCCCACGGTCACGCCGTCGCCCACGGAGCAGTGCGCGCCCACCACCACTCGATCGCCGAGCACCGCGCCGGCGCCCACCACGCTGTACGCGCCGATCGAGATGCCGTCGCCGAGCACGGCGCCGCGCCCGATCACCGCGGTGGGGTGGATTCCGGCGGGAAGCGGCGTGGGGGGATAGAGCACCGGAAGCACGCGGAGCATCGCCTCGAGCGGGCGGTCCACGACGATCCGGCACGCCGGCCCGCCGGCGGTCTCCGCGAGCTCCGGCGACACCAGCGCGGCGCCGGCGGCGGAGCGCTCGAAGAGAGGGACGTACTTGGGCTGGGCGAGAAAGGCGAGCTCGTGCGCGCCGGCGCGGTCCAACGGCGCCACCGCGCGCACGCGGCGCGCCGCGTCGCCCCGCACCTCACCGCCGACGAGGCGCGCGATGGCCTCGGCGGTGAGAGAGCGATCCTCCTCACCGCCGAGGGAAGGGTGCCTGGACTCGTGGTGCGTCAACGCTCGCTAGGCGGATTCTTGGGACGTGTTGCGCCCGCGGGGCGACCGGTCGGTCCCGCGGGCTTGGCCGGCGTCGCGTTCGCCTGCGGCGCCGACGCCTTGAGCCGGGCGATCACCTTGTCGGTGATGTCCAGCGACGAATCGGCGGCCACCACCACTCCAGCCTGGTTCCCCGCGTCGAACACCATCGCGTACCCGTCCTCGGCACGGATCTGCTCGATCACCTTGTTGATCTGCTGCATCACGGGACCCACCAGCTCGGCCTGGCGCTGCTGCGCCTTCTGCTCGAGCTCCTGCGCGCGCTGCTGGTACTCGGCCTCCTTCGCCTGGATCTCCTTCTGCTTCCCCTGCTTCGCCGCAGGGCTGAGCGTGGGCTCCGCCTTGTTGTACGCGGCCACCAGCGTGTTGAGCGAATCGCCCATCACCTTCACCTGCTCGCGGTAGGTGTCCATCTCCTTCTGGATCTGCGCTTCCGCCTCGGCACGCCCGGGCGCCTGCGCGATGATCTTGTCCGAACGAATGTAGGCGATCTTCGGCGTGCCTTGCGCCGCGGCGACGCCGGTGGACACGACCGAGAATGCCAGCGCGCCGAGCGCGGCACGAATGAACGAACGCATGTCGACTCCGGTGATTAGAAGATTTGCCCCAGCTTGAAGTGCAGTTGCCACTTCGGATCCTTGCGGCCGAACTGGTCCACGCGATCGAACCCGTACGCCCAATCGAGACCGAGCGGTCCGAGCGGGGTCACGATCGAGACGCCGATTCCCGCGCCGCGGAAGAGTCGCGTGGGATCGAACTCCTCGGGCCGGTCGTACACGTTGCCGGCGTCGAAGAAGAGATCGGTGTACAGCATCTGGTTGAAGCGCAGCCCCAGCTCCGCGGTGCCGCTGAAGAACGCGTTCCCGAACGAACTCGTGGACGCGTTGCTGTTCGTCCCCGGCACGAAGCCGTGCGGCGTGATCGAGAACTCCTCGTAGCCGCGGAGCTGCTCCCCGTACTGCGTGCCGCCCATCGCGAACTTCTGGGAGAAGAAGAACGGCCCGGCATCCCCGAACAGCGCGCCCGCGCGCAGCGTGAGCCCGAACACCAGCTTGAGCGGCTGCGAGCCGGGCTGGTCGCCCCCGAACGCCGCCAGCGTGGAGTAGTTGCGCAGCTCCGTGGTGTAGCGCTGGAAGCTCGACGTGCCGCCGAGGGGGCCGCCGTTGAACTGCGCCGTGAACGTGCGCATGGAGCCGGCGGAGGCGAACGGCAGATCGATCCGGTTGTCGTGCGTGATCGTGAGCCCGAGCGTGGAGCGGAAGTGGTTCCCCTGGTCGATCGTCGTGTCGCGGCTCGCGATGCCGCCGGTGAACTTCACCGCCTCGCCGCCGTACGACACGAACAGCCGCGTGTACAGCGAGTTGTGCAGCGGGAACCCGAACTGGAGCGAGCCGCCCGTGCTCTGGCTCTGGCCGAGGTCGGAGATCAGGTAGCGCGACCGGGTGTGATACGCCGTCGCCGTTCCCGATACGCGCGACAGCTTGATCGCCGGGTCGGTGTAGCTGAGCTGGAAGTCGTTGATGTACCGCCCGAACTGCCACTGCAGCGAGGCCCGCTTGCACGCGCCGAACAGGTTCGGCTGGTCGAGCCCGATGAAGCCGCCCACGCCGGTCCCCTGTCCCACCGACGCGCCGAAGTTGATGCTCCCCGTCCGCTTCTCCTTCAGGTGGAAGATGACGTCCACATCGCCCTTGTCGTTCGCTGGCCGCGTGTCGGGGGGCGGCAGCGGCGACTCGAAGAAGCCGAGGTTCTGGATGTTCTGGTAGCTGCGGATCAGGCGATCCTGGCTGAACACGTCGCCCGGCAGGATCACGAGCGCGTCGCGGATGCACGCCTCGCTCGTGTAGTCGTTCCCGGCGATCTCGACGCGATTGATGGTCGCCGGCGTCCGCTCGTCGATCTCCCAGCGCAGGTTCACCGTGGGCACGGAGTCGCGTCCCGTGACGCGCTCCACCACGGGGCGGATCTGCGCGTAGATGTAGCCGTCGTTCGCGTACGCCGTGCGCAGCTTGTTCGTGGCCTCGTCCCAGGCGTCCTGGTCGAAGAGGTTCTGGCCGTCGTCATCGCCGCCGCCGAAGAGCCCCTTCACGCGCTCCGCCAGCGATGCCTGGTGCGCCTGGAAGGGGAAGAAGCGATCGATGTCCTCGGTGGAGAAGTGCCGGTTGCCCACCACCTCGAACGTGCCCACGTGGTAGCGCTTCCCCTCCTGCACCTGGATGCGCAGCATCCCCTTCCCGCTCGTGCGGTCGACGAGCAGCGTGTCCTTCGCGACCTGAAAGTCGATGAAGCCGTTCTTCTCGTAGAGCTTCGGAATGCGCTCTCCGATGTCGGCCGCGAACTTGTCCTCGTCGAACTCTCCCTTCTTCCACCACCAGAAGCCCTCGGGCTTGGTCTTCATGGCGTCGACGACCTTATCCGCAGGGAGCGCGTGGTCGCCCGCGATCTCCACGCCGGAGATGGCGAGCCTGCGCCCCTCATCGATGGCGAAGTTCACGTGGGCGGCGCCGGCCACCAGGGTGGTCTCCGGCTTCACGCGCGCGAGATAGTACCCCTTCGCCTCGTACAGCGAGTCGATGCGCTGCACCGAGCGCGTGACCGCGGCGGGATCGAGCGGCTTCCCCTGGACGAGCGAGATCTTGCCCCGCACCGCGCCATCGGACACCACTTTCGTCCCGGACACCGTGTAGCCGCCGAGAATCGGCCGCTCGACCACGGTGAAGACGACGGTCGAGTGCCCGGTGGCCGGATCCGAGGCGCACGACATCCGCACGTCGGAGAACTGGCCGGTGGCGTACAGGTTGCGAATGGCGCGCTGCGCCACGCGGAAGTTGAGCGTGTCGCCTTTGATGATTCCCGCGTCACCGAGCACGGTCGCGGTGGGAACCCGCTGGTTCCCTCGGACCGCGATCGAGTCCGGGGTGCTGCAAGGATTCGCCGTGGAGGGCTGTTGTGCCCGCGCCGTCGCAGCCGCCAGCAGCAGGGCCAGCGGGAGGAGAGTTCGTGACATGCCGTAAGATACACACGAAACGGCCGAATGGCCCACGGGGGGTCATTCGGCCGTTCGCCAGGGTGGGCTTACTTCAGGGAGTCTTGCTCAGAACGCGGAACTCCAGCTTGGCGCCATCGGCCGCCACATCCACCTCCACCTCGTCCCCCTTGGCGAAGTCGCCGACGAGGATCTTCTCCGACAGCGGGTCCTCGATGTACTTCTGGATCGCCCGCTTCAGGGGACGGGCGCCGAAGTGCTCGTCGTACCCGTGCGTGCTCAGGAACTCGGTCGCCGCCGCGGACAGCTTCAGCGTGATCTCCTCTTCGGCGAGCCGCTTCTGCACGTCCCGGAGCAGGATCCCGACGATCTGCGAGATGTGCTCCTTGTTCAGCGGGTGGAAGACGATCACGTCGTCCAGCCGGTTCAGGAACTCGGGGTTGAACACCCGCTGGATCTCCTCCTTCACCTTCTCCTGGATCCGGTCGAAGTTCTCCCGGTCATCGGCCGCCGTGAAGCCGAGCCCGCGCCCCTTCGTGATGTCCCGCGCCCCGACGTTCGACGTCATGATCACGACCGTGTTCTTGAAGTCGATCACGCGACCGTAGTTGTCGGTCAGATGCCCCTCGTCGAGCACCTGGAGCAGGATGTTGAACACGTCCGGGTGCGCCTTCTCGATCTCGTCCAGGAGCACCACGCTGTACGGCTTGCGCCGGACGGCCTTGGTGAGCGTCCCGGAATCCTCGTAGCCGACGTAGCCCGGAGGCGCGCCGATGAGCCGCGACACGGAGAACTTCTCCATGTACTCGCTCATGTCCACGCGGATGAGCGCCGTGGGATCGGCGAACAGGAACTTGGCCAGCGACCGGGCGAGCTCGGTCTTCCCGACCCCGGTGGGGCCGCTGAAGATGAACGAGCCGATCGGACGCGCCGGGTCCTTGAGCCCCGCGCGGCTGCGGCGGATCGAGCGGGCGAGTGCCTTGATCGCCTCGTCCTGTCCCACCACGGACGAGTGCAGCTCGTCCTCCATGCGCAGCAGCCGGGCGCTCTCCGCCTCCTGCAGCCGCATCACGGGGATCCCCGTCCACCGGCTCACGATGAAGGCGATCTCCTCCTCGCCGAGCACGGGGCGGTAGGACTGCCGCCGCTTCTCCCACTCTTCCTGCTTCTTGCGAATGTCGCCCTGGAGCTCGCGCTCCCGGTCGCGCAGCGCCGCCGCGCGCTCGAAGTTCTGATCGCGGACCGCCGTTTCCTTGTCCGTGTTCACTTCCTCGAGCTTCCCCTTCAGCTCCGCCACCTCCGGCGGCGGTGCCTGCGCGGCCAGCCGCGCCCGGGCCCCCGCCTCGTCGATCACGTCGATCGCCTTGTCCGGGAGGAAGCGGTCGGTGATGTAGC
>CAMLEQ010000161.1 GCA_946479015.1 uncultured Gemmatimonadota bacterium
AGTTCGGCGGCACCACGCTCGCCACCCCCATCTCCGCGAAGAAGGGGACGAACGTGCAGGAGCTGCTCGAGCAGGTCCTGCTCCAGGCCGACATCCTCGAGCTCAAGGCCAACCCCAACCGCCGCGCCACCGGCACCGTCGTCGAGGCGCAGCTCGATCCGGGCAAGGGCCCCGTGGCCACCGTGCTCGTGCAGAGCGGCACGCTGCGCGTCGGCGACGACTTCATCTGCGGCATGTTCTCCGGTCGCGTCCGCGCCATGCTCGACGAGCGCGGGAAGCCGGTGCGCGAGGCCGGCCCGGCGATCCCGGTGCAGATCCTCGGCATCGAGGGCGTCCCGATGGCCGGCGACCAGCTCATCGCCGTCGAGGATGCCACCGCGGCGCGCGAGATCGCGCAGCGGCGCCAGCGCCTCGATCGCGAGGCGAAGAGCCGTCGCACGTCCCGCGCGGCGGTGTCGCTCGAGGACTTCATGTCGCAGGCCGCCGCGGGGGAGGTGCGCACGCTGCGCCTGCTCATCAAGGCGGACCAGGGCGGCCCGGCCGAGGCGCTGGCCGACGCGCTCGGGCAGCTCTCCAACGCCGAGGTCAAGGTGGAGGTCGTGCACCGCGGCGTTGGTGCCATCACGGAGAGCGACATCCTGCTCGCCAAGGCGTCCGGCGCGATCATCATCGGCTTCCACGTGCGCCCGGACAACAACGCGCGCAGTGCGGCCGAGCGCGAGGGCGTGGACATCAAGCTCTACCGCGTGATCTACGAGGCGGTGGACGACGTGCGGGCGGCGCTCACGGGCCTCCTGCGCCCCGAGGAGCGCGAGGTCACCCTCGGCGAGGCCGAGGTGCGCGAGCTCTTCCGCGTCCCGCGCGTGGGCGTGGTGGCCGGATCCTACGTCCGCAGCGGCGTGATCAACCGGCAGGCACGCGTCCGCGTCATCCGCGATGGCGTCGAGATCTACGACGGCGTCATCGGCTCGCTGCGCCGCTTCAAGGAAGACGTCCGCGAGGTGCGTGAAGGGTTCGAGTGCGGTATCGGCATCGAGAACTTCAACGACCTCAAGGTCGGCGACATCATCGAGTGCTACCGCACCGAGGAGGTCGCGCGGACGCTGTAACCGCGGGAAGCGGGAAACGGGAAGCGGGAAGCGAGCGTCGCTTCCACCCCGCTTCCCGCTTCCCGCTTCCCGCTTCCCGCTTCCCGCGCCGTTCCCATGCCCAACGATCACCGCCGCGCCGATCGGGTCGCCGAGGCGATCCGCGAAGAGGTGGCCCGCTTCCTCACGGAAGGGGCCAAGGATCCGCGCATCAGCGGATTCGTCACCGTCACCGGCGTGGACGTCACGCGGGATCTGCGTCACGCGCGCGTGTTCGTGAGCGTGATGGGCGATGACGCGGAGCGGAAGCGCACGCTCGAGGGGCTCGACAGCCTCGCCGCGCACCTGCGCTCGCGCGTGGCGCGCACCATCCGCCTGCGCGTCGCGCCGGAGCTCGAGTTCCGCCTGGACCGCAGCATCGAGCGCGCGGCCCGCATCGAGACGCTGCTCACGAAGATTCGCGAGGGTGAGCTCCCGCCCGATGACGACCAGTCAGACTGACGGGCTCCTTCTGGTAGACAAGCCGGCTGGCGTGACATCGCACGACATCGTCGTGGCGGCGCGGCGCGCGTTCGGCGAGCGGCGCATCGGCCATGCCGGCACCCTCGATCCCTTCGCCACCGGTCTGCTCGTGCTCCTCGTCGGTCGTGCCACGCGGCTGCTCCCGTACATGGACGGCGAGCCGAAGACGTACGTGGCCACGGTGCGCTTCGGCGCCGAGACCACCACCGATGATCTCGAGGGCGAGCCCGTGCGCGCCGCGCCCCTCCCCGAGCGCGCGGCGGTGGAGCGGGGGATGGCGGCGCTCACGGGGGAGATCGCGCAGGTTCCCCCGGCGTTCTCCGCCAAGAAGGTGGAGGGGCGCCGCGCCTATCATGCGGCGCGCCGCGGCGAGGCGGTGGCGCTCGCGCCGGTGACCGTGCGCGTGCACGAGTGGCGCGTCCTCGCCTGGCGAGAGGCGGAGGTGGACGTGTCCATCACCTGCGGCGGGGGGACGTACGTGCGCGCGCTCGCGCGGGACCTCGGGCGCCTCGCCGGGAGCGCCGCGCACCTGACGAGCCTCCGCCGCGTGCGCAGCGGACCGTTCGCGGTGGACGAGGCGGTGTCGCTCGAGGCGCTCCGCGCCGGCGGCGCCTTCCTGCGTCCGGCGCGCGATGCGGTGCGCTCCCTCCCCGCCGAGGCGCTGGACGCCGAGGCGCTCGGTCGCGTGGCGCACGGCCGCGATGTGGAGGCTACCGTGGCGGGGAGCCGCGCGGCGCTCGTGGATCCCGTCGGCGCGCTCGTGGCGATCGGCGAGCGCGAGGGGGCGCGCTGGCGCCCGCGCGTGGTGATGCGTGATGCCTGAGCGAGTGGACCCCTTCCTGGATTCCGGGCTCCCTCCCACCTGCCGCGGGACGGTGCTCACCGTGGGCACCTTCGATGGCGTCCATCGCGGCCACCGCGATGTGCTCGCGCGCCTCTCGGAACGCGCGGGAGCGATGGGACTCGACAGCGTGCTCGTGACCTTCGAGCCGCACCCGCTCGAGGTGGTGAATCCCGCGGCCGCGCCGCAACTGCTCACCGTGGGGGCGGAGAAGCTCGAGGTCGTGGCCGAGAGCGGGATCGACTACATGGCGGTGGTGCCGTTCACCCCCACGCTCCAGCGCTACGGTGCGGCCGACTTCGTGGACGAGGTGCTCCGTCGCCGCTTCCACGTGCGGCACCTCGTGATCGGCTACGATCACGGCTTCGGGCGCGGGCGCGAGGGGGATGTGGAGCGCCTGCGCGTGCTCGGTGCCGACCGCGGCTTCGGCGTGGAGGTGGTGGACGCGGTGACGCTCGATGATGGGCGCCCCGTGTCATCCACCCTCATCCGCCGCGCGGTGGCCGGCGGGGACCTCGGGCATGCCGCGCGCGCGCTCGGCCGTCCGTACTCCGTCTCCGGCCGCGTGGAGCACGGCGCCCGGCGCGGCCGGCTGCTCGGCTACCCGACCATCAACCTCGAGCGCCCGTCGCCGCGCAAGCTGCTGCCGCCGGAGGGCGTGTACGCGGTGCGCGTGCAGACACCATCCGGCCCGTTCGGGGGTATGATGAACATGGGACCGCGCCCCACCTTCGGTGATGCCACCGTGGGGCTCGAGGTCCACCTGTTCGACGCCGACCTCGACCTCTACGGCGCGTACGTGAAGCTGGAGCTCGTCCGCCGGCTGCGTGACACCATCACGTTCTCCGGTCCGGATGCGCTGGTCGCGCAGCTGGGGCGGGACGCGGAGGAGGCACGCCGCGCGTTGACTGAACCGGCCTAGCCCGGTAACGTTCGATACTCTCCCGAAAACTTCCATCCACCTCGAAGTCGCATGGCGAACATCCGCTACCGCATTCTCCTCATCATCGGGCTGGTGCTGGCGTCCATCTGGGCGCTCTGGCCACGCACGATCACCGTGCGCGAGCGCACCAGCGCCGGCGTCTTCCACGACACCAGCTACAAGCGGGTGCCGCTGAAGCGCGGGCTCGACCTGCAGGGAGGGATGCACCTCGCGCTCGAGGTGGATGAGTCCAAGGGCACCGTCGCCAACAAGTCCGAGGCGATCGATCGCGCGCTCAAGGTCGTGCGCAACCGCATCGACGAGTTCGGTGTCTCCGAGCCCGTGGTGCAGAAGGTGGGGAACGACCGCATCATCGTCGAGCTCCCCGGCGTGGACGACCCGGAGCGCGCGAGACAGCTCGTGGAGCGCTCGGCGTTCCTCCAGTTCCAGATCACCGACAAGACCGGCGCGCTCGACAAGGTGCTGCCGCGCCTCGACCAGATCATCCGCTCCAAGGGGAGCGCGATCGCGGCGGCGCCCGGCGCCGCCCCCGCGACGGGGGACACCGCGAAGAGCGCGATCAGCTCGCTCTTCACGCCGGGCACCGACACGACGAAGAAGGCGAACGGCGCCAAGGACAGCACGGCGGCGGACAGCGGCCTGCTCGGCGCGAGCAACGGCCCGCTCTCCAAGCTCCTCCAGCCGGGGCAGCTCCCTGGCGAGTACTTCGTCGCCAACGCCGACGTCCCCACCGTGCAGCGCTACCTGGACCTGCCAGAGGTGAAGGCCGCGCTCCCGCCGGGGAAGGCGATCCACTGGGGCACGCTCCAGGAGGGGCAGGCCGGCGGGCAGCAGCCCGCGGTGACGCCGCTGTACGTGGTGGATGCGCGCCCGATCATCACCGGTGAGTACCTCACCGATGCCAAGCCGGGCACGGACCCGCTCGAGGGGAACATCGTGCAGTTCACCCTCAACACCGAGGGGGGGCGGCGATTCCGCCAGGAGACATCCAAGCACATCGGCGACTACATGGCGATCGTCCTCGACGATCGCGTGATGGGGCGCCCGCCGGTGATCGAGAGCGCGATCGGAACGCGCGGGCAGATCACCATGCGCGGCCAGCCGCTCCAGGCCACGCAGGATCTGGCGCTCGTGCTCCGAGCCGGCGCGCTCCCGGTGCCGCTCAAGGTGGTGGAGTCGCGCACCATCGGCGCCACGCTCGGCGCCGACTCGATCCACGACGGCATCAACGCAGGCATTCTCGGCGTGGCGCTCGTGGTGCTCATCATGGTCGGCTACTACCGCTTCTCCGGCGTGCTCGCCGTGGTGGCGCTCACGCTGTACGTGCTCTTCACGCTGGCGCTCCTGGCCGGCTTCGATGCGGTGCTCACCCTCCCTGGGATCGCCGGGCTCGTGCTCTCGGTGGGGATCGCGGTGGACGCCAACGTGCTGATCTTCGAGCGAATACGCGAGGAGCTGGCGCGCGGGAAGACCGTGCGGGCGTCCATCGACGAAGGGTTCCGTCACGCGATGAGCGCCATCATCGACTCCAACGTGTCCACCGTGCTCACGGGCCTCGTGCTGTACGAGGTGGGGACGGGGCCGGTGAAGGGCTTCGCCGTGACGCTCATTGCCGGCATCGCGGCCTCCATGGTGAGCGCGATCTTCGTCGTGCGGACCTTCTACCTCCTGTGGCTCAACCGCACCCGCGGCGCCCAGACGCTGAGCATCTAAATGTTCCGGATCCTTCACGACACCAAGATCGACTTCATCCGGCTGTGGAAGATCACCACGGTCGTGACGCTGCTGTTCACGCTCCCGGGGCTCGTCTGGATCGCGGTCAGCGGGTACAAGTACAGCATCGAGTTCACCGGCGGCACGTTGATGCAGGTGCAATTCCACAAGCCGCCCGATGTGGGTGAGCTCCGCAGCACGCTCGACAAGGCGGGGGTGAAGGGGGCGGAGATCGCGCAGTTCGGCGGCGACACCGACTACGTGATCCGGGCCCAGGATCCGCGCCAGGTGGCGCAGCAGTCGCGCGGCGCGGAGTCGGTGGCCGGCGAGATCACGACGGCGCTCACGCAGCACTACGGCGCGAACGGCTTCAAGGTGCAGCGCACCGAGGCCGTGGGCCCGAAGGTCGGCGGCGAGCTGCGCCAGAAGGCGTTCTACGCGATCCTGATCTCGTTCGTGATCACGCTGGTCTACCTCGCGTACCGCTTCGAGTGGCGCTTCGGCGTGGCGGCGGTGATCGCCACCGCGCACGACATTCTCGGCACGCTGGCGTTCATCAAGTACACGCACCTCGAGATCTCGCTGATCGTGGTCGGCGGCGTGCTCACGATGATCGGCTACTCGCTGAACGACACGATCATCATCTTCGACCGTGTCCGCGAGGATCTGCGGAAGAAGCGGAAGGAGTCGTTCTACGACACGCTCAACCGGGCGGTGAACGAGACGCTTCCGCGCTCGGTGCTCACGCACACCACCACGCTCGCCACGCTGATCGCCCTCACGATCCTGGGCGGCGAGGTGATCCGGCCGTTCGCGCTCGTGATGCTCTTCGGCGTGTTCACCGGTACCTTCAGCTCGATCTACGTGGCGCCGCCGATCCTGCTCTGGATCGAGCACAGGTGGCCGCGCGCCGCCGGAGAGAAGGGAGGCGTCGGCCCGCGCTCCTCCCGGGCCGAGGTGAAGCCCGGCAAGAGCGAGCCGGCCGTGCACGCGACCCGCTGATCCACCAGCCGCCGCCCTCCGGGCGGCGGCTTCGCTTCCGGCCCATGTTCCGCTACGTCGACAGCCACACGCACCTGGCAGACCCCGCCTTCGACGCCGACCGCGATGCCGCCGTGGCGCGCGCGCTCGAGGCGGGGGCAGAGGCCATGGTCTGCATCGGCGAGTCGCTCGACGCCGCCGATCGCGCGCGCTCTCTCGCCGCCGCGCACCCCGGGCGCGTGTACTGGACCGCCGGCGTCCACCCGCACGATGCCGCCGGCTTCGATGTCGCGCGCGACATCCCCGCCATCCGTGCGCACCTCGAGCGCGGAGCGGTGGCGGTGGGGGAATGCGGGCTCGACTACCACTACGATCATTCGCCGCGCGAGGCGCAGGTCGCCGCCTTTCGCGCCCAGCTCGCGCTCGGCGCGGAGATGGGGCGCGCCGTGGTGGTGCACACGCGCGAGGCGGTGGACGACACGCGCGCGCTCGTGGCCGAGGGCGCGGCGGCGGGCGCGCGCGGCGTGCTGCATTGCTTCACCGGCCCCGCCGACCTCGCGCGCGCCGCGCTCGACCTCGGCTGGTACGTGTCGTTCAGCGGCATCATCACGTTCAAGAAGTGGGACGACGAGGCGTTGCTGCGCCTCGTCCCCGACGATCGCCTGCTGGTGGAGTCGGACGCGCCGTACCTCGCGCCCGTTCCCCATCGGGGGAAGCGCAACGAGCCCGCCTGGGTGCCGCGCACCGTGGAGCGGCTCGCGCTCGCGCGCGGCCAGCCGCCGGAGCGCGTGGGGGCGCTCGCGGCCGAGAACGCCCGCCGGCTGTTCGGCCTGGCGACGGCCTCCCCCATCGGCTAGCGACGTCGCGCACGCCCGGAGTAAACTGTAGCCCCAAATTCCCGCAGCCATCGAGGACCCGGTGCCCAGCGTACCCTCCGACATCGAGATCGCGCAGTCGGCGCGCATGCGCCCCATCACCGACGTGGCCGCCGAGCTCGGCCTCTCCCCGGACGAGCTCGACCTCTACGGCAAGTACAAGGCGAAGGTGGACCTCGAGGTCTCGCAGCGCCCCGCGCGCGGGCGCCTCGTGCTCGTCACGGGGATCAACCCCACCGCCGCCGGCGAGGGGAAGAGCACCACGCTCGTGGGCCTGTCGCAGGCGCTGCGGCGCCTCGGCAAGAACGCCGTGATGTGCATGCGGGAGCCGAGTCTCGGTCCCGTGTTCGGCGTGAAGGGGGGCGCGGCGGGGGGCGGCTACGCGCAGGTGGTGCCGATGGAGGACATCAACCTCCACTTCACCGGCGACTTCCACGCGATCTCGAGCGCGCACTCGCTCCTCTCGGCGATGATCGACAACCACCTCACGCAGGGGAACGCGCTCGACCTGGATGCGCGGCGCATCACCTGGCCGCGCACGATCGACATGAACGACCGGGCGCTGCGCGACTGCGTGATCGGCCTGGGCGGCGTGGGGAACGGCGTGCCGCGCGAGGAGCGGTGGGTGATCATCCCCGCGAGCGAGGTGATGGCCGTGGTCGCGCTCGCGACGAGCCGGCAGGATCTCGAGGAGCGGCTCTCGCGCATCATCGTCGGCGCCACCGCGGGCGCGGACCGCAAGCCCGTGCGCGCGGGCGATCTCCGCGCGGTGGGGGCCATGAGCCTCCTGCTCAAGGACGCCATCCGCCCGAACCTCGTGCAGACGCTCGAGGGCGGACCGGCGCTGCTGCACGCGGGGCCGTTCGGCAACATCGCCCACGGGTGCAACAGCATCGTCGCCACCAAGACCGGTCTCGCGCTCGCCGATATCGTGCTCACCGAAGCCGGCTTCGGCTCC
>CAMLEQ010000162.1 GCA_946479015.1 uncultured Gemmatimonadota bacterium
CAGCGCGCGCATCGCCTGCACGCGCCGCTCCGCCTCGCGCCGCCCGGCCGCCGTCTGGAAGCGCGACGGCAGCGCGAGGAGCTTCGTGAAGAAGTGATCGACCGACCAGCGGCGGTCGTCGAGCGAGCGGGCACGCGCCCACGGATCGTCGGCGTCGAAGAACTCCGCGCCCAGGTGCACGCCGGCGGCGATGCACCGGAACACGCCGATGGCGCCGAGCGCCTCCAGACGGTCGGCGTCCTGGAGCGCGCGGCCGAGGAGCGACGACGGGACGGCGCCACGCGAGAAGCTGTGGTCGCGCACCGCGTCGGCGACGAGCGCGGTGCCCACCGCGTCGATGCCGAGCGGCGGCAGGAGCGAGCGCGCCACTTCGGCCGAGCGCTCGCTGGCCTGGGCACGCTCGGGGGAGGACTTCGGCACGTTCACCACATCGTGGAGCAGCGCGGCGGCGACCGCGAGCCGCGGATCGACGGCGTCGCCGCCCTGCGTCTCCCGCAGCAGGCGCAGCGTCCAGCGCGCGACGCGGAAGAGATGTCCCATGTCGTGCGCCGCGTCGGCCGCCATGCGCTCGCGCACGGCCGCGAGAATGGCGGGGAGCGGAGGTGTGGAGTCGATGTAGAGGAGGAGCGCGCGCTGGCTGGACGCGGGATGGTCGGGCATGCGGGGAATCTAACCGAGGTGTGCGGAGGCGGCGCTGACACAGCGGCACCAGCGGTTGTCGCCGTCGGTGCTTCGGAGCAGTTTGAACGAGTAGCGAAGCTCGACGCCGCGGCATCGCCGCGGCGCACCAGGCGCAGGCATCGACGCACCACTCTCGCCGGATTCCAACAGCCCGGAGGCGACCCGTGACTCCTTCCGTACCCTCTGCCGACGCGTACGCGAACGAGCCCGTTCGACATCCCGCGCTCACCGTGGTGGACATCGCCCAGGAGGCGGCGGCGGTGACCGAATCGTACAGGAACCAGGTGCTCAGCCGGGTGAACGCGAGCTGCCTGCGGCTCGCCGTCTTCAGCGAGCAGTATCCGTGGCATCGGCACCCGCGCTCGGATGAGCTGTTCCTCGTGGTGGAGGGGTGTCTGGAGATCGAGCTCGCCGATGGGCGCACGCTGCGGCTGGGGCCCTGGCAGAGTGCCGTCGTCCCCGCCGGAACGGTGCACCGCACGCGGGGGATCGGGCGTACGGTGAATCTGTGCTTCGAGGAGCTGGCGGCGGACACCGAGTTCGTCGAGCGCGACACCGGGATGTCCACGTGACGAATGCGCAGTGTCCGCCGCCTCGGTCCTCGATGCCTCAGCGGCCGAAGAGCGCTGCCCGGTCGATGGCGTCGGCCATGACCTTGTTGCCGGCGTCACCGGGGTGGAGGTGGTCGCCGGAGTCGTACGCGGGGAGCATGCGGCTCGGATGCCGCGGGTCGCGGATCAGTGCGTCGAAGTCGATCACCGCATCGAAGGCGCCGCTCGTCCGGATCCAGTGGTTGACGGCCTGGCGCAGGCTGTCTTTCTCGGCGGTGTAGTAGCCGGCGAGCGGCGTGCGATCGAGCGCCCCCTCGAACGGCGTCAGCGTCCCGCCGATGATCCGCACGTTTCGCGCGTGCGCCCGGGCGATGAGCTGCTGGTAGCCGGCGATCAACTGCTGGGCGGTGACCGGCCGCTCGTCAGGCGCGAAGACGTGGCCGGGCCAGCTGATGTCGTTGATGCCCATGAGCAGGATCACCGTGCGGACGTGCGGCTGGCCGAGGACGTCGCGCTCGAAGCGGGCGAGCCCGTTCTGGCCCATCCCATCCGAGAGCAGCCGTCCGCCCGAGTTGGAGGCGTTCAGCACGGCGACATCGTCGGCCGCCAGCCGGCTGGCCAGGTAGTCCGTCCAACGGTGAAACGCATTGTGCGTCGCGCCGGCGCCGTCGGTGATCGAGTCGCCGTAGCCGACCACGACCCGCGTCGAGGACGGGGCCGCGACCAGCACGCTCGAGAGATAGAGCTGCGCGGTGAGGGTCGTGTCCGCATCGAGTCGGCGGTCGCCCACCCGATTGCCCGCCGCGATGTACGCGGTCTGTCCGCCGTCCCAGTGAAAGGCGGAGATCGGCGACGGCTCCGGCAGGAAGAGACTCACGGCGAGGCGCGTGAGCGCCGGAGCGGGGAGCGAGACGGGGTCGCTGATCACCGGAGCGCCGGGCGGGATCGTGACCGTCGAAGCGCCGCCGAAGGTGAGGGCGCGGTCCGTTCCCGGGATGATCGCGGAGCCGGTGTCGGCGACCGCCACGTGGGCCGCGCCGATGCGGAGGGGGCGGGTGCCGTACGCGTTCGAGAGCACGATGCGGACGCGTGGTCCGCCGACGCTCACCCGGATCACCTGGCGAACGGTCTGCTTCCAGAGGTGGAACGGGACGCCGGTCGGCAGGGGGACGCGTCCCCCCCAGGTGGCCTCGGGGCTGGCGGTCCAACTGCTCACCCACTCGCGGCGGGTCGTCGTGCTCTGCGCGACGGCCGGGCCAGGTGCGGCGAGCGCGGTCGCGGTCGCGAGGAGCGCGAGCCGCGACGCGGTGACGCGCGGAAGGCGAAGGCGGGGCATGGCTGGATGGTGCGTGGCGGCGGGACGGTGCGACATGCGAAGGATCTCCATGAGATGAGTCGAGAGCACAGGGATCACGCGGCGAGCGGCGCGGCGTCGAACGTGGGGTAGTCGGTGTAGCCCCGGGCGCCGCCGCCGAAGAACGTGTCGGGGTCGGGTGGATTGAGCGGCAGCCCTTCGCGGAGCCGGCGCGGCAGGTCCGGGTTCGCGAGGAAGGGACGCCCGAAGGCGACGAGATCCGCGAGGCCGGCGGCGAGCAGTGGGCGCGCGCGCTCCACGGTGTAGCGGCCCGCGACGATGATCGGCGAGCGGAAGCGCGCGCGGAGCGCGACGCGGAAGTCGAGCGGCACGGCGGGAGCGTCCTCCCAGTCCGCTTCGGCGAGATGGAGGTAGGCGACTCCCGCCGACTGAAGCGCCTCCGCCGCGAGGAGCGCGGTGGGGATGATCTCCGGGTCCGCCATGTCCTGCAGCGTCACGTGCGGTGACAGGCGGACGCCCACACGCTCCGCGCCCACCTCCCGGCTCGTGGCATCGACCACCTCGCGCAGGAAGCGCAGCCGACGCTCCGGCGAGCCGCCGTACGCGTCGTCGCGCCGGTTGGTCGTGCTGCGGAGGAACTGGTCGATGAGGTAGCCGTTCGCGCCGTGGATCTCCACGCCGTCGAAGCCGGCGTCCATCGCGAGCGCCGCGGCTCGGCGGTAGTCGTCGACCACGCGCGGGATCTCGCGCAGCGCGAGCGCACGCGGGGTCACGCAGTCGAGGAAGCGCGGGGTGCCGAGTGCCGGGTCGATGGCGAACACGCGCACGCCGCGCGGCGCGATCGCCGACGGCGCGACGGGGAGGGCGCCGTCCGGCTGGAGGGCAGGGTGCGACACGCGCCCCACGTGCCAGAGCTGGAGGAAGATGCGGCCGCCCGCGGCGTGCACGGCGCCGGTGACGAGACGCCAGCCGTCGCGCTGCGCCGGCGTGTGGATGCCCGGGGTCCACGCGTAGCCCTTCCCCTCGGGAGAGATCTGCGTGGCCTCGGTGACGATCAGTCCCGCGCTGGCGCGCTGCGCGTAGTAGGTGGCGTTCAGCGCCGTCGGCACGTCGCCGGGTTGCGCGGCGCGGGAGCGCGTCATCGGCGCCATGACGAGGCGGTTCGGCAGGGCGAGGGGCCCGAGCGAGAGTGGCGAGTACAGCGGGGCGGTGCCGTGGTCATCGGTCATGACCGGTCTCCGGTGTGGTGCCAGTGGCAGTGTCCGGTAGAATTATCGATTATCGATAATTGCTGTTGCGTATTTATCGATAATCGATAATTTTTCTGGCGCAAGCTCTCGCTCACCTTTTCTGGTCACCGCATCATGGCCGTCTCCAAGCGCTCGCTCGCCGAGCAGATTCGCGACACCCTGCTTCAGCGCATCCTCGACGGGACCTACGAGCCGGACGAACGTCTCGTGGAGCTCCAGCTCGCCGCGGAGTTCGGCAGCAGTCAGGCACCCGTGCGCGAGGCGCTGCGGCAGCTCGAGGGGATGCACTACGTCGCCTCGCGCCCCAACCGGGGCACGCGCGTCCGACGCATCGCGCCGGAGGAGATGCGCGATGCCTACCGAGTGCGCGCCGGGCTCGAGCTCGTCGCCGCGCGCGCCGCCGCCAGGATTGCCGACGCGGATTGGAAGCCGCTGCGCGACGCCGCGGCCCACATCGTCGCCGCCGCGGCGAAAGGCGACCTCGACGCCTACGTCCGGCACGATGACATCTTCCACCGGACGCTGGTCGAGCGGGCGCGAAACCCGGTGCTGCTCCGCCACTGGGAGCAGCTCGCGATCGCGACCCGCGCGCGGGTGGTGCTGCGCGCGGGGCTGATCGACATCCGGCGCGCGGCCGCCGAGCATGCACCGATCGTCGACGCCCTGGCCGCGGGAGACAGCGCGCGCGCCGGCTCTCGCGCCTTCGCGCACGCGAGCCACGTCGCCGACTGCCTCGATCGCGCGCTCGCGTCGTCCGCCCACTCGGGGTGAGCGCCGCCGCGCAGTGGCCTCCGCTACACGAGCACGGCGTCGCGGTGCCAGTACCCACTGCGTTCCGAGATCTCCCCGAAGCGCACCGCCAGCGGCGCGCGGAAGCCAGGGACGTCGAGCGCCAGCGAGTGGTACTCGCCCGCCTCACCGCACGGGTCCGCTCCACGGCGCGCGAGCGCGCGGGCGAGCCGGCCATCCACGGGGCGCCCGGGCCAGTCGCGCGGGAGCACGTCGGCACGCACGGCCGTCAGGCGCGCCCGGATGCGCGCCTTCCGCAGCTCGGCCAGGACGCACGCCGAGTCCTGTCCCCACAGCGGCATCACGGGGGTGAGCCCGGCGGCGGCACACTGGCCGAGGTTCCAGGCGCGATGCGCCTCGCCGCGCAGGTCCCCGAACACGATCCCCTCGATGCCCATGGCGCGCGCTCGCGTCGCGGCCGTCGTGAACGCGCGATCGTAGTCGGTCCACTCGGTGGGAGCCGCGATGAGGAGCGCGCCGAGCGCGTCGGCCTGCGCCTGGAGGATCTCGCGGCGCACCCCGTTCGAGCGGGAGCGCGCGCCGTCGCTCGTCAGCATCGACACGAGGCACACGAGCTCGTGCCCGGACGCCACGGCGCGGTGCACCGCGAGACTACAGTCCTTCCCGCCACTCCATGCGCATGCCAGCTTCATGGCGTGAATCTACTCGGATCGGGCGACCGCTCGTGAGGCCCACACGAGCGGTCGTCTCCCGCCCGGCGCACGCCCTCACTTCGGCACGGCCACGAACAGCGCCCCCGTCACGCGGCCGGTCGAATCGGTGAGCGGCGCGTAGTTGGCGTCGTACCGCTTTCCGAAGACGGTGGCCTCTCCAGTGAACGAGCGCTTCTGCGTCAGCGCCTGATACGCGGGGCTGGCGTGATCGAGCTTCGTGTTGATGGCGGTCTTTCCCTTCTCGTCGATGAGCGTGGTCTGCGTGCGCACGAAGTCGCTGCCGTCGTAGGAGAAGATGGTGGCTTCGAGCTTCGGGTACGCTCGCATCCCGGACGGCGCGCTGCGCTCCCGAACGGAAGCGATCATCATGACCGAGAGCACCAACAGGAGCGCGGCCACGATTCCCCTGCCGATCCGTCCCGAATTCCAATGATGTGAGCGCATGGGTCACCTCATCCTGTCCGAAGGGCGGCTGCTTGCGATCCGGATCCGTCTACCAAGGTTGGGGTTCGTGGCGCGCAGTCAAGTCGGAACAACCAGTGCACGCGCCGCCTCGCCGCGTGTCGGGAATTGCCTGAACAGGTGTCGTCACGGTACTGTATACGGTCGCGTCCGCCGCCAGGCGTTCCACGGGCGCGCTTCCTCCTGACCTTCCATGGACCTCTACACGCTGTTCCTCGTGCTCGGCCTCGCGGGACTGGGCGCCATGGCACTGCTCGGCCTCGGGCATCACGGCCACGTGGGGCACACCGGACGCGCGGGCTCCGGCGGCCATGGCGGGCACGCGTCGCACTCCGCGCACGCGCACGGCGGGCACGCGCACCACGGCCAGGGCGCCGTCGCACGATCCCTCCTGGCGCTCACGTCGCCGCGCGTGGTCTTCAGTCTCGCGCTCGGCTTCGGCGCCGCGGGACTGGTCGCGCACGCACTGGGCGGATGGACGCGCGTGGCCGTCGCTCTGCTCGGCGCGGTCGTGCTCGAGGCGGCGCTCGTCAGGCCGCTGTGGGCGCTCCTCCTCCGCTTCGCGTCCCGCCCCGCCATGACGCTCGACTCGAGCATCATGGATGACGCCACCGTCGTCACCGCGTTCGACGGCGACGGCTCCGGCGTCGTGCGCGTGGTCGTCGACGGACAGATCGTCCAGATCCTCGGGACGCTGCGCCCGGAGGATCGCGCGGGCCCGCGCCTTCGCGCGGGGGACACGGTGCGCATCGAGGCGGTGGATGCCGCCCGCAACCGCTGCACGGTGTCGCGGCGCGTGCGCTGATCCCGGCGCCCGACCGTCGCTTCTCTCCCTTTCAACGGAGCTCGATCTCCCATGCAAGTGCAAGATCTCGCCGTCATCGTCGGCGTCGTCCTTGCCGTCGTGCTGTTCGTTCCGCTCATCGTCTCCAAGTTCCTGCGCGACGTGGACTCGGGGAGCATCCGTCTCGTGAGCTGGCTGCAGGGCTCCACCGTCATCTACCGCGGCCCCGGCAAGTCGAAGGAGATCCCGCTGCTCACCACCGGCACCACCATCCCGAGCGCCGCGATCAACGTGGACCTCGACATCACGGACCAGACGGCGGACGTGGACGCGAACGGGGTACCGTGCCCGATCAAGGTGCGCGTGCTCGCGAGCGCGATCGTCTCCGTGGGTGACACGGACGAGATGATCAAGACGGCGGCGAACCGCTTCTTCGCGAAGGACCCGAAGGAGCAGACGAACACGCTCACCGACCTGCTCACGTCCGCCGGCCGCCGCGCGGTCAACCTGCTCACGCACGACCAGCTCTTCTCGGCCAAGTCGACGCGCGGGCCGTCCCCATCCGCGCCGTCGCAAGAGGAGGATGACGATCCGCTCGCGATCATCATCCGCAAGGCGTGCTCGCGCGAGCTGACGGACCTCGGGCTCGGCTTCAGCTCGCTCAACATCAAGGTCGTCCAGAGCGATGTGGCCGAAGCGCGGCGCCGACAGTCGGCGGCGGAGGCGAACGCGAACGCCGAGATCGTGGCCGCGCAGCAGACACGCCGCGCGCAGGAGGCGCAACTCGAGGCGCAGCGCGTGATCTCCGACAAGCAGCGCGAGCTGTCGCAGACGCAGGCGGAGAACGCGGCGCGCGTGGCGGAGGCGGAGGCGAAGAAGCAGGAGGCGCTCGCCACGCTGCGCGCCGCGGAGCTGAAGGCGACGCAGATCGCGCAGGCGTCCGCGGACGCGGAGCGGCAGAAGATCGCCGCGGCGGCGGAGGCGGAGGCCGAGGCGGTGAAGATCCGCACCGTGGCCACGGCGCAGGCGGAGGCGATCCAGAAGGTGAACGACGCGATCCAGAAGGGCGGGGACGCCTACCTCAAGCTGCGCCAGCTCGAGATGCTGCCGACGCTCGCGCCGGCGATCGCGGACGCGCTCTCGGAGGCGAAGCTCGTGACGATCTCCGGCGGGGGCGCCGGCACGGACGGCGGCGCGGCGGGGTCGGCGACGAGCAACATCATGGGCGTGATCCAGACGGTGCTCGCGGCGGATCTCCTTCGGGGCGGCATCGCGCCCGCGAACGGAGGCGCGCGGTCGGCATAGGACGCGCCGCAGGGCTCGCGCGGCGTGTAGCGCTCCTCGGCCGGGGCGAGATCCGCTCGGGCTCCTCGGCCGGGGCGAGTTCCGCTCGGGCTCCTCGGCCGGGGCG
>CAMLEQ010000163.1 GCA_946479015.1 uncultured Gemmatimonadota bacterium
CTCTACCTCCCTCCTCTTCCCGTCAGTCTCCCACACGCCACACGCGTCGTTCGGTGTTCCAGCCACCAGGCCCTAGCAATCCAACCGGTACCCCGCCTTTCTCACCGTCAGGATGTACCGCGGCTGCGCGGGGTTGTCCTCGAGCTTCCGGCGCAGTTCGGCCACGTGCGTGTCCACGGTGCGACTGACCACGGTCGCGTTGTAGCCCCACACCTCGCGCAGCAGCTCGTGGCGCGTGGCCACGTCGCCGCGGCGGCGGAGGAGCGCGGTGAGGAGATCGAACTCCATGGGGGTGAGATCCACCGGCGCGCCGCGGCGCGTGACCGAGCGCGCGCCGCGATCGATCTCGATCTCTCCCACGCGCTCGCGCGCCGGCGCGGGGCGCGGCCCGGGCGCGGGCGCTGGGGAGACGCGGCGCAGCAGCGCCTCCACGCGCGCGAGCAGCTCGAGGACGCCGAACGGCTTGGTCACGTAGTCATCGGCGCCGAGGCGGAAGCCGCGCACCTTGTCCGCCTCCTCGCCGCGCGCGGTGAGGATGAGCACCGGCGTTGCCAGCCCATCCTCCCGCATCGCGCGCAGCACGCGGTAGCCGTCCATGCCGGGAAGCATGAGATCGAGGATCACCACGTCGGGGGACTGCTCGCGCGCCATGGCGAGTCCGGTGGGCCCATCCTCGGCGGCGATCACCTCGTAGCCCTCGATCTCGAGGTTGTTGCGGAGCCCGAAGGCCAGGTCGGGGTTGTCCTCCACCACCAGCACGCGCTTCATCGTGGCACCTCCTCGCCGGTCGTCCGCGCGCCGGCGCCGCGCGATGCCTCATCGCACTCGGGCGCGGGGGAGTGCTCCGGCTGGCGCGGGAGCGCATCGGGGGTGCAGCGCGCGGCGGGCAGCTCCACCACGAAGCGCGCGCCCCGCGCGGGGGATGCCTCCACCCACACGCGCCCGCCGTGCAGCGCCACCAGCTCCGCCACCACCGAGAGGCCGATGCCGCTCCCCGCCACGGCGGAGCTGGCGTCGCGCTCCAGCCGGTAGAACGGATCCCAGATGCGCGCGCGCTTCTCCTCCGGGATCCCCGGCCCCTCGTCGTCGACCGCGATCCGCGCGCGCGATCCGGCGAGGGAGAGCCGCACGTGCACCGTCTGCCCGGCGGGGCCGTACTTCACCGCGTTGTCGAGCAGGTTCACGAGCATCTGCCGCAGCGCGCCGCGATCCACGGTGGCGACGATGCCATCCTCCAGCTCGGCGCGCACGCCCACGTGGCGCGCCTGCGCGATGGGGGCGAACGCCTCGATCGCCTCGCGGAGCTGGCCGGCCAGCTCGGTGGGCACGGGGGCGAGCCGCGACAGCCGCCGCTCGGCGCGCGAGAACTGCAGCACGTTCTCCACCAGATGGGTGAGCCGGCGCGCCTCCTGGTCGATGATCTCCAGCGAGCGGCGCCGCTCGCCGTCGCTGCGCACGCGGCCGAGCAGCAGCGTCTCGGCGAACATGCGCACCTGCGCGAGTGGCGTGCGCAGCTCGTGCGAGATGCTGGAGATGAAGTCCGCGCGCAGCCGCGCCAGCTCGTACTCGCGGCGGAGCTGGAGGAGGGCGGTGATCACGAGCCCGGTGGAGAGCACCACGAGCGCGATCAGGAACGGCAGGCGCGATCTCGGGAGCCCGCCGATCACCAGCCGGTCGGCGAGCGAAGGGCGGAGGGCGATGGTCACCGTGAAGCCGCCGTACTTGTCCATCTCCTGCCGCCCGCTGTAGGTGGGCGGGTACTGCACCGCCGAGGCGTACAGTGGGTGCCCCGCGCCGTCGCGCACGACCACGGAGAGCATGGAGTCGTTGGGCGTCTCGCCCACGAGCGCAGGCGGGAGGAGCGGGTAGTAGCGGTAGATCTCGTCGAACACGTGCCCCGCGAAGGGCGCGTACGCGGAGGAGAAGCCGTAGGCGCGGGTCGGCGATCCCGTCACGTCGCGGCGGTAGACGAAGGCGACGAGGCGCGGCGTCCCCTCCACCGTGCTCTCGATGTGCCCGAACTCCCAGTCCGGCTTGACGTACTGGCGCGTGTACACCGGGATCGTGTCGCCGAGCCAGCGGCGGAACGCCGGCGACGCGCATCCGTGGCTGGCGGGGATGGCGCGCGTGTCGAGGTCGACGCGGAAGTAGAACAGCTCGTTCGTGGGCGCCGCGTGATCGCACTGGCGCGCGCCGGCGGGGATCGAGTCGAGCATCGGCGCCACCCGGTACGCGCTCGTGAGGGGCGCGTCGCCGTGCGAGGAGGGACCGTACAACTTCTCGTACATGACGCTCCAGATCCCCTCCTTCGCGTTGACGGCGAACTCGAGCGCGGCGAAGGCGGCATAGTCGCGCAGCGCGCGCTCGGCGGTGGCGCGGTGCGAGCGCGCGGCGTCCTGCGCCTGATAGGCGAGCACGGCCGTGGCCACGACGCTCATGGTGAGCAGCGCGACCAGGAGTGTCATGCGCGACCGCGGCGCGCGCGGCCATCGGGCGGCGCGGGGAGCGCGCGGAGCGCGGGGAGTGGGAGCGGCGCGGTCTGCCATGTGCGTCGATACTACATGGCGGCGGGGCGGGGGGCAGGGGGATTACAAGAATCTGACACGGGGCGGGGCGCGGGACGCGGCGTGCGGGACGCGGGTGATATGGAACGCGACACGGGGCCGGCATTCGCCGGCCCCGTGTCGCAATCAATGCCTCATGCGCATCCCGCGCCCCGCCCCCTCGTCCCGCGCCTCACGGCGCGGTAGCCGCCGTGAGCGTGAACGCGGTCGTGTCGGACGCGCCGGTCGAGAGCGTCGCCGTCGCCGGGTGCGAGGGGTCGGTGGTGAAGGTCACGCCGGAGGGGGCGATCACGTCCACCGAGTAGATCCCGGGCGCCTCGAAGGGGAAGTGCGCCGCGAACGCGCCGGTGCCATCGTCGGTGAAGGCCACCGTGTCCGGCGTCGCGCCATCGGTCGTGAGCACGGCGGAGAAGTCGCCGAGCCCGAGCGTGCTTCCGTTCACCGTGGGCATCGTGACGTCGGCGCCCTTCGTCAGCGTGACGGTGAGCCCGGCGGTGGTGGCGAAGTCGGTGGCGTGAATCACCGGGTGCATCACCCACCCGCCGGAGCCCCCCGCCTGCTGGCCGAAGCTCTGCGACACGTCGAAGTCCACCAGCATCACCTTCGAGTCGCCGTCGATCGACACCGAGCCGCCGGGGAGCGTGACCTTGAGCCCGGACTGGCCGAAGCTCGGCATCTGGAGCGTGCCGCCCACCTGCGCGTCGGCCGGGAGGCCGGCGTAGTCGGGGGACGAGGCGTAGATGGTGCTGGTGCCGTCGCCGTTGTCCACCTCGATGTACGCGCCGGTGATGACGAAGCGCAGTTGGCTGTAGTGGCCGGCCGGCACGATGCCGTCGTGCACCAGCTCCGCCGTGGAATCGGCGAGGGTGAGCAGGTCGGTGGTCACGGCGGTGTCGAGGAGCACGACCTCACCGCCGCTCCCCTGAAGCCCGATCTCCGAGATGGTGACCACGGCCTTCTTCACATTGCCCGGCGCGTCCTTGAGCAGGAGCGAGATCCGGCCGGTGCCGGAGGCGGCGGAGTCGCTACACGCCGTGAGCGGGGCGAGCATGGCGAGCGCCAGGCCGGCCACGAGAGCGGAGGAGCGGATCCACGACGATCCGCGATTCGTGCAACGTCGCATGCTGGTCCTTCCTTGGTAGAGGTTGATCGGAGCCGGAGACATCGTGCGTCAGGGATGTCCCGGGCGACCAGGATGTCCGCGTGTTCCACCGCCGGCGTTCGCCGGAACGCCGACCGGTGGTCTCCCGCCAGGCGCATTCGTCGCGCCGCCCCGGCGGGCGGCGGAGACGCCGCGCCCCACGGCGCCGGGGGAGCCCGCCGCGTCGCCGGCGCGTGCCGGCAACGACTCGAGCTCCGCGTCGCTCGCGTGCGCATCGAGCATCTGCTTCACCCGTGCCAGCGCATCGGCGGCCGGCACCCCCCGCGCGCCGAGCGCGCCGAGCACGTACATCGGCACGGCGAGCGAGCGGCCGGAGGGGGCGCTCTGCGCCAGCGCGCTCACGGTGCCGCCATCGATCCCCTGGCGCATCGCCTCGGCCGCGGCCTCGATGTCGTCCGGCGTGGCGTCGCGCCCCGACGCGGCGAGCGCGCCGCGCGCGCTCGCGAGCCGGTCCGCCTGCTCGCCGATCGCGCGATCGATCGCCTGGGGATCGACCCCCTTCGCCGCGAACTTGAGCGCGCGCTGCACGAGCGCGTCGGCGGGAAGCCCGTCGGCGCGCGCGGCGCTCACGCGCGCCAGCACGTGGGCGGCGACGTCCGCGGGAAGGACCTGCCGCAGCCGGTCCGCGGCATCGGAGCCGCCCTGGGCGCGCATCGGCGCGGCGCCCGTGACGAGCGCGAGCGCGGCGACGAGAACAGGTGAGAGTCGTGAGGACATGCGTGAGGTCATGGTGGTCGCCTCGGCGAACGAGTGATGGGGCGCGAGGTACGGCGGCCGCCCCTTCACGAGTCATGACTGCGGCATCGCCGCGGTGCGTCACATCCCCGGCGCGGGGACCGTCAACACGCCGAAGGAGCCGCCGAATTCGTCGGTGATCACCACGAGCCCCGGGGGCACCACCCATTGGCGCCCATCGAGGCGGAGGTTCACCTGGTGCGTGCCGGCGGGAATGGGGAGCGAGGCCGTGAACCACCCGCCGCCCGCGGGCGTCAGCGCGATGGGGCGCCAGTCGGTGAAGTCACCGGCGATCTCCACGCGCGCGGCGCGCGGGGCGCGGACGCGCACCGTTCGCGCATCGCCGCTCGCGGTCGCGATCGTGAAGCGCTCCACCCCGCGCTCCTCGCGCACGCCGTCGACACGGTGCGCCGGGAGAGGCTCGTCCTCCGCGGGGCGGCGCGACGCGATGCGCAGCGACAGCGTGGCGTAGCGTCCACCGGGAAAGCCCTGCGCGAGATCCACGGGGTAGCTCCCCGCCGCCGCCACGAGCGCCAGGTGGCGACCCACCCAGAGCGTGCCGGACGCGCTCCCCCACAGACGTCGTCCCTGATCGCCGATCACCAGTCCGTTCCCAGCGCGCGCGCCGAGGGTGCCGGCGAGCTCCGCCGCGCCGCGGATCCAGCGGAGCGCGAGATCCGCATCGGCGTAGTCGCCGCCGCCGGAGACGTGTGTGGGCGCGGCACCCGCCACCACGGTGACGTCGCGCCAGCGCGCCCACGCGCCGAGATCCGCGGCGACGATGTCGTGCGCGGCCACGCCGTCCCAGGCGCGCCCGCCAGCCGCGCCTCCCCACACTCCCCAGCGCGCGCGCATGAGATGCAGGCGCGCGCCGGCGGAAATCTGTCCGGTACCCGCGCCGCCGTCGCGCGTGCTCCCTCCGGCGTCGGCGCTCAGCTCGGGGCGCAGCGGGCCGAGCATGCCCGTGAAGAGCGAGCCGGAGAGCTCGCCCTGCGCGGACCAGATGCCATTGCCGGCGAGGGAGTACGTGCCATCCGCGGCGAGCGTGGCGCGCGGGCGCTCGAGCCGCAGCGCGGGCGAGAGCGTGAGGGAGGACTGGCTCGACGAGTCGGCGTAGCGCACTCCCGCGCCTCCCACGTCGATGGACCCGATGAGCGACTGCGCGCGGGCGGTGCCCACGGACGCGGCGAGCAGGAGCAGCGCGCGCGATGCGCAGCGGCGCGCGATGCGGCCGCGCGCTGGTGAGCGAGGCATCCCGGGACGGCGGTGGCTCAACCGGCGCGCGCGCCGACGGTGAGGATCGAGCTGGTGGTGCCGAAGTCGTCGTGCACGGTGAGCGGCGTGCTGGGGTCAGCCGTCCACGTGCGGCCGTTCACGATGAACGCGTACTCGTGCCGCCCCGGCTGGAGCGCCACGGAGACCGACCACGCACCGCCGGCCCCGGTGGGGCGGAGGGGGGTGGCGGCGCGGTCCCAGTCGTTGAAGTCCCCCACGAGCGTCACGCTCGCCGCGGACGGCGCGATGAACACGAAGCGCACCACGTGCACGGTGTCGTGCCCCGGGCTCGCCGGCGTGGCGGCGGCCGGCAGCGACGCGACGCGCTCCGATGGGACCGCGCGCGCGCCGGTGGCCTCGGCGCTTCCGCCGACGCTCGCGCGCCCGCCGAGGAACGCAGCGACCGCGATCGCCGCCGCCGCCGCGAGCGCGGCCGGGGTGGAGAGGTGCAGCACCCGCGTGGGCGCGCGACGCGGGCGCGGCGCGGCGCGCACGGCGGCCATGAGGCGTGCGTCGAACGCGGGGGAGAGCGTCTCGGCGGCGCGCAACGGGCGCGCCAGCCGCTCGATCTCCGGGTCGCGCGGCTCGCCGGAATCCGGCGGCACGATGTCGTGATGGTCCGTCATGATCGGTGCACCTCCTCGAGCAACTCGCGGAGCCGCTCGCACGCGCGCTTCACTCGCATCTTCAGCGCGGACACCCCCGCGCCGGTGAGCTCCGCCATCTCCTCGTAGCTCAGCTCTTCCACGTGCTTCAACAGGAACGCCTCGCGGTGCGCGACGTCGAGCCGGTCGAGCGCGCGCTGGATCTCCTCGCGCAGCGCGACGTCGCCCTCGACTTCCGGAGCCAGCACGCCGTCCAGCACGTCGTCGTCGCGCACGAAGTACCGCTCCCTGCGTCCGCGCCGCGTGGCGCGGGTGCGGCACTCGTTGATCACGATGCGCCGGAGCCACGCCCCGAAGCGGGTGCGGTCCCGGCACTGGTCGAGCGCCCGATACGCCCTGAGAAACGCCGCGAGCAACGCCTCTTCGGCGTCGTCGCGGCTCCCCAGCAGGCGCATGGCGTAACGTGTGCAGACATCGCGATGGCGGGAGAACAGGATGGCGAAGGCATCCGCATCGCCGTCCAGCACGACGGCGATGATCTCCTCGTCCGATCTCGCATCCATGTCAGTATGACTACCGGATCCCTCCGGCGCGTCACATCCCCTGGACGGCCATCCCCATCGTGTGGTAGCCCTTGTCCACGTACACCACCGTGCCGGTGATCCCGCTGGCGAGCGGGCTGCAGAGGAACGCGGCGGTGTGTCCCACCTCGGTGGCGCTGAGCGGCGTGGTGAGGGGAGCGTTGGCGGCGGCGTACTCCACCATCTTGTCGATGATCCCGATCGCGCTGGCGGCGCGCGAGGCCCAGGGGCCGGCGGAGATGCAGTTCACGCGCGTGCCGTGCCGGCGTCCGGCCTCGAAGGCGAGCACGCGGGTGTCGCTCTCCAGCGCCGCCTTGGCGGAGGACATGCCGCCGCCGTAGCCGGGGATCACGCGCTCGCTCGCCATGTAGGAGAGCGACAGGAAGGCGCCACCATCGCGCATCAGCGGCCCGAGGCGGCTGACCATGGACACCATCGAGAACGCGCTCACGCCGAGCGCCGTGAGGTAGCCGGCGCGCGACGTCTCGAGCAGGGGCTTCTTCACGTCGGGTCCGTTGGCGAGCGAGTGGACCACGATGTCGAGCGGGCGCTCGCCGAAGTCGGCGACGAGCTGCTTCGCGAGCCCGTCGATGGAGAAGTCGCCGGTGTCCTTGTAGCGCTTGCTCGTGCGCAGCTCCTCCGGCGCATCGGCGAGCGTGTCGAACGCCGCATCGAGCGGGTAGATGCGCTCGAAGCTCAGCATCGAGCCATCGGGCATGCGCCGCGACTCGTCGAGCTTCCCGCGCTCGAGCAGGTTCAGGAAGATGTTGAGCGCCGGCGGCCAGGTGGCGACGACCACCGACGCCCCCGCCTCGGCGAGCGCCTTGGCGATCGCGAAGCCGTACCCCGCATCATCGGCCACGCCCGCGACGAGGGCGCGGCGATTGGAGAGATCGATGTTGAGCATGGATGGGGAATAGTCGAAG
>CAMLEQ010000164.1 GCA_946479015.1 uncultured Gemmatimonadota bacterium
GGGGGGGGGGGGGGGGCGGGCCCCCCCCCCCCCTCGCTGCCTCTCCCGAGTCCCGATTCCCCAGTCCCGCGCCCCGCGCCCCCCGCCCCGCACCCCTCACTTCCACCGAAACATCCGCAACGCCAGCAGGAACGCCACCACCAGCCACGCGAGCACGATCCCCAGCTCCCCCGCCACGGCGCCGAGCCCCGCTCCCTGGAGCATGTTCGACCGCAGCGCGTCGTTCACCGCCGTGAGCGGGAGCGCCTGGATGAACGGCTGCATCGCCTTCGGAAAGTTCGAGGACGAGAAGAACACCCCCGAGAACACCCACATCGGGAGCATCACGAGGTTCATGAGCCCCGAGGCGCCCTCCATTGTGCGCGCGCGGGAGGCCACGAGCAGCCCGAGCGCGCCGAAGCTCAGCGATGCCAGCAGGCAGATGAGCGCGAGCTGCGCGATCGAGCCGCGCAGCGGGACGCCGAACACGAGCGCGCCGAAGCCGAGGAGGGTCGCCACCTCGAGGATGAGCATCGTCAGGCGCGAGAGGAGGAAGCTCGCCAGGTACTGCGCGCGCGACATGGGAGTGGCGACGAGGCGCTTGAGCAGCTTCTTCTTCCGCGCGTCCACGATCGCGAAGCCGATCCCCCAGATCCCGCTCCCCATGAGGTTCATCCCGAGGAGCCCGGGGATCACGAAGTCGATGTAGCGCGAGCCGCGCTCGCGCACCCGGCTCTCGGACACCGCCACGGGGTCGGTGCGCCCCGCCGCGCGCTGGAGCGCGGCGTCGGCCACGAGCCGCGCCGCGCGCGACTCCGGGCGCGTGTCGTCGTACCGTTAGGTGACGCTCGACGCGCCGTGCGGCACGATCACGAGCGACACTTCCCCCGTGCGCAGCGCGCGCGCGGCGGCGCTGTCGTCGAGCGCGCGCACGGCGAGCGTGGAGTCGTGCCCGAGCGCCTCGGCCACGGTGCGCGCGCCGGGGGCGGTGGAGAGCACGGCGATGTGCTGCACGTCCGCCGGCCGGTTGCGGAACGCCACCCCCAGCCCGGCGGCGAGCAGGATGGGGAAGACGAACACCCAGAACACCGCCTCCGGCTCGCGCAGGAACTCGCGGTAGCGCACGAGCGTGAGCTGCACCAGCGGGTGCTCGATCAGCCCACGGCGCGCCCGCGCGCGCGGCGCCTCGTCGTGCTCCCGCACGGGAGCGAGGGTCTCAGTCATCGCGCAGGTGCCTCCCGGTGAGCGACACGAACACATCCTCGAGCGACGCCGAGCGCGTGCGCAGCTCGCTCAGCTCGACCCGCTGCCGCGCGAGCTCGGCGAGCAGCGCCGGCACCGCGCGGTGCAGCTCCGCGACCTCCATCTCCCATCCCGCGCCCGTGGCCGCGGCGCGCAGCGCGCGCACGCCATCGATCGCGCGAATGGCATCGACATTCACCACCGCGCCCTCGGCCACGGAGAACTCCACGATGTGCTCGGCGCCGAGCGAGGCGATCAGCTCGCGCGGCGTGCCGAGCGCGATCACCTTGCCGTGGTCCATGATCGCGATCCGGTCGCACAGCCGCTCCGCCTCGTCCATGTAGTGCGTGGTGAGGAGGATCGTGCGCCCGTCGGCGCGGAAGCGCTCGATCAGCTCCCAGAGCTGCCGCCGCGCCTGCGGGTCGAGGCCGGTGGTGGGCTCGTCGAGGAAGAGCAGCTCCGGGTCGCCCACGAGCGCGCAGGCGAGCGCGAGGCGCTGCTTCTGTCCGCCGGAGAGCCCGCCCACGCGCGAGCGGCGCTTCTCGCCGAGCTGCACGAGCGCGATCACCTCGTCCACGTCGCGGCCGTGCCGATAGAAGGAGCGGAAGAGGCGCACCGTTTCCTCCACGGTGAGCTTCTCGGAGAACTGCGTCTCCTGGAGCTGGATCCCGAGGCGCTGGCGCAGCGCGTCGCCGTCGGATCTCCATCGCTGGCCGAGCACGAGCACGTCGCCACCGTCGGGCTCGGTGAGCCCCTCGCAGATCTCGATCGTGGTGGTCTTCCCCGCGCCGTTGGGGCCGAGCAGGCCGAAGCACGCGCCGGCGGGGACGTCGAGGTCGAGCGAGTCGACGGCGACGACGTCGGAGTAGCGCTTGGTGAGGGCGCGGAGGGTGATCATGGCTCGGGGCTGGGGGGCGGGGGCCGGGGGTCAGGGGGGAATATACGGGGTGAGGGGAGAGGGAAGGGGGCTGTCCGCCGGGGCGCTGTCCACTAGCAGGCTGCTGAAGAAACTCTGAATCGTGAGTGCATCCTGGTGGAAGCGGAGCGGGTGGTCGGCCGGGATCCGCTGCTCGAGATCGACGTAGCTGAACATCGTGGCCTGTCCCGTCTCCGTGCCGCGGCTGCGAGGACTCCCGGTGGAAGGTGGCGACACGGTAGTCATCGCGCGCCCCTCACACCATCCCACGTCCAAGCGAGCACCTCGCTGTCACCGAGGCGAGGCACTGGCCCCCGCTGGCGTGGGCGCGCTCCGTGCAGCACGCCCCCCGGGCGTCCTCGCTCGGGCCACACCGGCACTCGTCCCGTGCAGATGGCCTCGCTTGGCGCGAACGCGTCACATCAACCCACCCCGGGCGGTGAGGGAGGCAGCATGCCTGTGCAGAAGGAGGCACGGAATCTCGGGATGCCGTGGGAAGCATCGTACGGGTACGCCCAAGCTGTGAGAGTAGGCGACACCATCTGGGTATCCGGCCAGCTATCCCACGATGACGACGGGAACATGGTCGGCGCGGCTCCGGTCGATGGCGAGGGCCACATCCTCGACCACGGCAACATGCGCATCCAGATGGCCCAGAGCTATGCGAACGCCAAGAAGGTGCTCGCCCAGTACGGCGCCACGTTGGACAACGTGGTCGAGGAAGTGCTCTACGTGACCAACATGGATGCGGCCTTCGCGGCGGCGGGCGCGGTCCGGGCGGAAGCGTACGGCGGGCGCCCGGTCGTGGCGAGCACGATCCTCGTCACGCCGCGCCTCGCGTTCCCGAGTCAGCTGATCGAGATCAAGATGATCGCGAGGACCTGACGGCGTGACGGCGAACCGCGTACTGGAGGCGGGCGCCGGCGATCGCCCGCCGCGAGTGGAAGTCGAAGTCGTCGGTGCGGAGTCCCACCACCTGGCAGCCCAACCGTCTCGAAGGCATGGGTGACGAGGAGCTTGCATGCCGTGTCGGCGTGGCTCCGCCCACGGCAGCATGCGCCCCGCTTTCAGCAGCCTGCCAGCCCCCCGGTCCGCTGGGGCCCTGCTCACTGGCCGCGGGCCCGCCGGACCTCCGGTCCCTCGAATCCCCCGAGCCCCGCATCACCGGACGATCTGCAGGCCGACCGTATCGCCGGGGGAGACGACGATGGTCTCGGTGACGGGGGAGGCGCTGGTGGGGTCGTCGGGGCGGGCGAGGAAGCGGAGGGTGACGGCGGGGAAGACCAACGAGCGAGGGATGCGGAGGAGCGTGGTGCGCAGCGGGTCGGCGCGTCCCATGCGCAGCTGGCTCGAGCCGTCCAGCACGTAGAGGGTGAAGCTCTGCGGCATGGTGTTCTCCACGCGCACGTAGCTCTCCGGCTGGGTGACGGGCGCGCTCCGCGCTCCGGGGTGTCGCGTGCACGCGGCGGCGGTGGTGAGGGCGAGGAGCGGCACGAGACGCGAGGCGAGCGCGCGGACGGGCGGCATGTTCCGAACCTCCATTGGAGAGAGCTGTCATCGCGGGTGAGCTGCACGTCACTCCGCCGGATCGTTCGCAAGGAGCGCGCTCGGCAGGGGGCGCGGTTGCCATGCTCCCGCTCGCGTGGCATCCTCCTACGAATCCCACCTGGCCTCATTTCCTCTCGAGATCCGTGATGACCACCTTCCAGTCCACGCCCGCAGGGGCGCGAGCCGACTCGTGAGCGCGATTCCCCGACTCGCCACCGCCGCCGACCGTCCGCCGAGCCTCGATGACCGCGCGCTGTTCGGTCATCCGAGAGGGCTCGGGCTCCTCTTCGCCACCGAGATGTGGGAGCGCTTCTCGTACTACGGGATGCGCGCGCTGCTCATCCTCTACCTGGTGAACGCGCTCGGCTGGAGCACCGCGCGCGCGGCGAACCTGTACGGCACGTACACGGGGCTCGTCTACTTCACGCCGCTCATCGGCGGGTGGCTCGCCGACCGGTTCATCGGCACGCGGCGCTCGCTCGTGCTCGGCGGGGTGATCATCGCCCTCGGCCACTTCGCGCTCGCGGTGCCGGGGATGACGATGTTCTACATCGGGCTCGCGCTCGTGGTGATCGGCACCGGCTTCTTCAAGCCGAACGTGTCGACGATGGTGGGGCAGATCTACCGCGAGGGGGACGCGCGGCGCGATGCGGGGTTCACGATCTTCTACATGGGGATCAACCTGGGCGCGTTCCTGGGGCCGATCATCTGCGGCTACCTCGCGCAGACGCCCGGCTACGGCTGGCACTGGGGATTCGGCGCCGCCGGAGTGGGGATGCTGCTCGGGCTCGCGGTGTACCTCGCGCTGCGCGAGAAGTACCTGCCCGGCGTGGGGCTGGGGCGTCCTCGGAGCGCGAGCGGCGCTGGCGGCGCGCACGCGCCGCGCCCCGTGCGCGCGGTGAAGGCGGAGCACGAGAGTGGCGAGAGCGCGGGAAAGGACGACGCGAAGCGGGTGCTCGCGCTCCTCATCGTGGCGCTGTTCGTGGTGTGCTTCTGGGCGGGATACGATCAGGCGGGGAGCTCGATGAACCTGTTCGCCGACAAGCACACGCGGCTCTCGCTCGGGAGCTTCACGTTGCGCTCGAGCTGGCTGCAGTCGGTGCCGCCGATGTTCGTGCTGCTGTTCGCGCCGGTGTTCGCCGCGCTGTGGGGGGTGCTGCGGCGGCGCGGGCTCGAGCCGAGCACGCCGCGCAAGATGGCGTTCGGGCTCATCCTGCTCGGCGCGGGGTTCGCGGTGCTGGCGGTGGGGGCTCGGCAGGCGGATGCGGGGGTGCTCGTGAGCCCGCTCTGGCTGGTGGGCGCGTACCTGCTGCACGTGTGGGGGGAGCTGTGCCTGTCGCCGGTGGGGCTCTCGTACGTGACGAAGGTGGCGCCGGTGCGCTTCGCGTCGCTGCTCATGGGAGTGTGGTTCGTCGCGAACGGCGCGGCCGACAAGATCGGCGGCATGGTGGCGGCGCTGATGGACCGGATGCCGTCGCTGGCGAGCTTCTTCAGCATCTTCCTCGTGAGCTCGTGCGTGGCGGGGGTGGTGATGCTGCTGCTGGTGCCGCTGCTCCGGAAGCTGACGCGGGGGGCGGCGGAGTGAGGTAGCGGGCTGCGGGGCGCGGGACGCGGCGCGCGGCGTCGGCGTTCGACACTCGGGGGGCCTACCGCCACGTGGCGGTGGGCCCCCGTGCGCTTGTCCCATCGTGGAGTTCGGATATTTTATCCAATATCCGATCCCCGGCCGATGCCACGAGACTCAGCCCGCGCCGCCGCACTCCCGCCGGCACCACCCGCGTCCCGCGCCCCGCGCCCCGCGCCCCGCGACGCCCCCCTCGACGCTCCCCGCCTCGAGCGACGCACCCTCGCCGGCGCCACCCTCGAGGCCATCCGCGAGCGCATCCTCAGCGGCGCCTACCCCGAGGGCGAGCCGCTCCGGCAGGACGCGCTCGCCGCCGCCCTCGGCGTCAGCCGCATCCCCGTCCGCGAGGCGCTGCGGCAGCTCGAGGTGGAAGGGCTCGTCACCTTCGCGCCGCACCGCGGCGCCGTGGTCTCCTCGCTCTCCATCGCCGAGATCGAGGAGCTGTTCGAGCTGCGCGCGGAGATCGAGAGCGCGCTCGCCCTCCGCGCCGTCCCCGCGCTCGCCCCCGCGGACCTCGCCCTCGCCGACGAGATCCTCGCCGCCTTCGATGCCGCCTTCCGGCAGCACGACGTCGCGCGCTGGGGGGAGCTCAACTGGCGGCTCCACGCCGCGCTCCTCGCCCCCGCGCGCCGCCCGGTCACCCTCGGCGTCGCCGAGCACCTCAACCGCCACGCCGATCGCTACGCGCGCATGCAGCTCGCGCTCACCCACGGCGAGTCGCGCGCGCACGAGGAGCACCGCGCCATCGTCGCCGCCGCGCGCCGCGGCAACGCCGAGCGCACCGCGCGCCTGCTGCGCGCGCACATTCTCGGCGCCGGCCGCTCGCTCGTCGTCTTCCTCCGCCGCCGCCGCGGCGAGTAGCCGCCCCGCACCCACGCCGTCAGCTCGCACGTCACGATGACCACCGCCACTGCCACCGCCACCCCGCCCCGCCTCCGCAACTTCATCGGCGGCGCCTTCCGCGACGCCGAGTCGGAGCGCGCGATCCCGTCGGTCGACCCGTCCGATGCATCCAGCGTGGTGGCACTCGCGCCCGAGGGGAGCGCCGCCGATGCCCGCGCCGCCGCCGATGCGGCGGCGGAGGCGCTCCCGGCATGGCGCGCGCTCTCCGGGCCCGCGCGCGCCGAGTACCTGCACGCGTGGGCGGCGGCGATCGCCGCGCGCAGCGACGAGCTCGCGCGCGCGATGGCGCGCGAGGTGGGAAAGCCGATCGGCGAGGCGCGGGGCGAGGTGGCGCGCTGCGTCACCATCCTCCGCTACTACGCCGGCGAGGCGGTGCGCGAGATCGGCCAGGTGATCCCCGCGCAGGCGGCGGGCGCGCTGCAGTTCACCCTCCGCGAGCCGCTCGGCGTGGTGGCGCTCGTGACGCCGTGGAACTTCCCGCTCGCCATCCCGCTCTGGAAGGCGGCCCCCGCCCTCGCGTTCGGGAACACGGTGGTGCTCAAGCCGTCGGAGCTGTCGCCCCACATGGCGCACCTGCTCGCCGAGACGGCGATGGCGGCGCAGCTCCCCGCGGGCGCGTTCAACGTGATCTACGGCACCGGCGAGGCGGTGGGCGCTCCGCTCCTGCGGCAGGAGAGCGTGCGCGGCATCAGCTTCACCGGCTCCTCCGCCGTGGGCGCGACGGTGGCGGCGGTGGCCGCCGAGCGCAACATCCGCTACCAGACGGAGATGGGCGGGAAGAACGTGGTGATCGTGATGCCCGACGCCGATCTCGATGCCGCGGCCGCGCTCACCGCCGCCGGCGCGATGCGCTACGCGGGGCAGAAGTGCACGGCCACGAGCCGCGTGGTGGTGGCGAAGGAGGTGGAGCGCGACTTCACGGCGCGCCTGCGCGCGCAGGTGGAGCGCCTCCCCCTCGGCCCCGTGGACGATCCCGCGGCGGCGGTGGGGCCGCTCATCAGCGAGCGGTCGCGCGACCGTATCGCGCAGGCGCTGCGCGACGCGGCGCCGGAGCGGCTGTTCGGCGGGGAGCTCCCCGCCGACGAGCGATTCCGGAAGGGTTTCTTCTTCGCGCCGCTCGTGATCCGTCTCGACGATGCCGATGCGCCGCTCGCGAGGCGCGAGCTGTTCGGGCCGGTGCTCGGCGCGTTCGTGGCCGAGGACCTCGAGCACGCGATCGCGCTCGCGAACCGCACGCCATACGGGCTCAGCGCCTCGCTCTTCACGCGCGACATCCGCGCCGCGCTCCGTTACATCCGGAGCATCGAGGTCGGCCTCGTGCGCGTGAACGGCGACACCACCGGCGTGGATCCACACGCACCCTTCGGCGGGATGAAGGGCTCGAGCTCCGGCAGCCGCGAGCAGGGCCCCGCCGCGCGCGAGTTCTACACCGAGACCAAGACCGTCCAGATCAACCCCTGAGCCCCCAGCTCCCTCATCGCATGCGCATGCCCGACTGGCGCGGAGTCTTCCCCGCGATCACGACACCGTTCCGCGACGACCTCTCGGTGGACCACGACGCGCTCCGCGCCCACGTGGCGTGGCTGGTGGAGCGCGGCGCGCGCGGCATCATCCCGCTCGG
>CAMLEQ010000165.1 GCA_946479015.1 uncultured Gemmatimonadota bacterium
GCCGCCCACGCGGGGGGGGTTGTACGGGTTTCCCCTTGTTTTTCAAAAGGGGGGGGGGCGCGCCGGCCGGCCCCCCCCCCCGCCCCGGGAAAACTACATCGCGGGAGCGCGCGATGCGCGCTCCCGCTCAGGTCGTACCGGCGGGAGAATAGTCGGGGACGGCATCTTCGGCCACCTCCTTGGCGTCGGCGATGCGGACGCTGCCGTTGATCTTCCCTCCCTCGATGACGGCGATCGCCCGCGTGTCAATGTCGCCGTTGATCGTGGAAGTGCTCTGCACTTCGAGTCGCTCGGAGGCGCGAATGGTTCCCTGCACGCGCCCGCCGATCACCGCCTCGCGCGTGGAGATGTCGCCGACCACCTCGCCCTGCCGTCCCACCAGCACCTGGCGGGCGGCGCGGATCGAGCCCTCGACACGTCCCTCGATGCGGATGACGCCGTCGGTGTCGATGTCACCCTCGATCTTCGTGCCGGCGGCGATGATGGAGAGCGACGTGCCGCCGGAGAGTGGGGGAGCTTTCGGTTCGTCGGAGCTGCGCGCGTCCTTATTGAAGATCGCCATGTGCCGGTCCCTGTTTCATGAGTGATGCTGGGTTCACGCTCATTCCCGCGTGCCGGATCTCGAAGTGGAGATGCGGAGGGAGTGATCGGGCGGCACCGCCGGTCTTCGCGATGATCGCGCCGGCGACGACCCGCTGCCCTTTCCTGATGCGCACGTCGCTCGTGTTGGCGTAGATGGTCTCGTACCCGTCGCGGTGCGAGAGCCGGACGAGCCTGCCGAGCTGCGGATCGTCCGTCACCTCGACGACTATCCCCGCTCCGGCGGCACGGACGTCGGTGCCTTGCGGCACGGCGATGTCGATGCCGCTCGTGTCGCCGGGGGCCGAGAGCGTGGTGCCGGCGATGGGGAGCGGCCAGAGCGAGGGAATGGATGACGGCGCGGAATCGGCGGGTGCCGGGCGCGTGGTCCGTGCTGCGGACTTCGGCGTGGCGGAGGTGGTCGCTGGAGCGGTCACCGCTGGAGCGGTCACCGCTGGAGCGATCGCCGCCGGAGCGGTCGCCGCCGGAGCGGTCGCCGCTCGAGCGGCGGGCGCGGCGGCTGGTGGTGGAGCGGCGCCGAGCATCTTCTGGACCTGCTGGAAGCGATCCTCGAGCGTGGTGAGCGCCACCTGCAGCGTGTCGAGACGGCGGACGTCGTGCTGGAGCGTGTGGACCTTCCGCGTGAGAAATGGAACGCGGGCGGCCTGCGCGGCGAGGTAGAACCAGCTCACGGCGCCGACGACAATGAGGACGGCGGCGACGTAGGCGCCACGGCGCAGAAGTCTGAACTGGCGCTGGGTGAGGATGATCGTGCGGTTGGCGAGACCACTCTCTCGCTGCACGTGGATGATCATCGAGCCCGCGCTCGGCGTGTAGATGTTGCCGTAGCCGGAGGATTTCTCTGGTGCGTCGTGGCTCACGTGCGGTCTCGCTTGTAGCCGAGGATGAGCTCGATGAGACGGTCGAGGTCGTCGGGTGAGTAGAAGGCGATCTCGATCTTGCCGCGTTCGCCGTCGGAGACGGTGATTGACACGTCTGTTTGCAGGTTCCGCCTGAGCTCGTCGGCGAGGCGCTTCGTTTCTGCTGTCGCCTTGGAGGGGTGACGAGACGGTGGCGCCTTGGTGGCTTGCTTCTGCGGCGCGTTATTGGCGGTTCTGGCGCGCTGCTCGACATCGCGAACTGTGAGCCCGAGCGAGACGACTTCTTGGGCGACCTCGACGATCGCGCGCTCCGCGCCGAGCGCGAGCAGGGCGCGGGCATGGCCGAGGGTGATGTGCCCGTCCTGGAGCATGCGCCGCACCTGCTCCGGGAGCTGGAGGATGCGGAGCAGGTTGGCGACGGTCGAGCGATCCTTGCCGATGACTTCGGCGACCTGCTGCTGCGTGAGGGAGAACTCCTCGATGAGCCGCTGGTATCCCTCCGCCTCCTCGATCGGGTTGAGGTCGGCGCGCTGGAGATTCTCGACCAGCGCGAGGGTGAGGAGGGTGCGGTCGTCGATCTCCTTGATGACGGCGGGAATGTCCGGCCAGCCTAGCCTGGTGGCGGCGCGGAGACGCCGTTCGCCGGCGATGAGCTCGTAGCCGTTCCCTTCGGTAGCGGTGCGCACGGTGATGGGCTGGAGTAACCCGGATGCGCGCAGGCTGGACTCGAGGTCGGCGAGTTCCTCTGGACGGAACTCCTTTCTAGGCTGGTAGGGGTTGGGACGGATCTGCGCGATGGGGATGCGCTGCAGAGCGCCCCGTTCCTGGGGCTGCGCGGCGGTGGCCGGAGCAGTGGTGGTCGCTGCCGCCTTGGTGGCGAGCAGGGCCTCCAAGCCGCGGCCCAGTCTGCGTGGCTTCTCGGTGGACATCAGCTGGGGCCCAGGGGACGGCGAGTATTGGCGCGGGCCAGCCGCCTTCCGGAACCGCTGGGATCAGCCGGCGCGTGGCGGCTCGGTATGGACGAGTGGCTGGGAGGCGGGGTCACCGTTGTCGCTGTGTCGCTGGAGAAGCTCACGGGCAATGCTCATGTAGGCCTGGGCTCCGACGGAGGCGACATCGTACAGGATGATCGGCTTTCCGAAGGAAGGCGCCTCGGCGAGACGGATGTTACGGGGGACGACGGCTTCGAACACCTTGGGACCGAAGTACTCCCTGGCGTCGGCGGCGACCTGCCGCGAGAGGTTCAGGCGCGCGTCGTACATGGTGAGGATGACGCCATCGATGGCGAGCTCCTCGTTGACGCCGCGCTGGATCATGTGGATGGTGTTGAGGAGCTGGGAGAGCCCCTCGAGGGCGTAGTACTCGCACTGGAGCGGGATGAGAATCGCGTCTGCCGCGGCGAGCATGTTGACGGTGATGAGCCCGAGCGATGGCGGGCAGTCGATCAGGACGTAGTCGTAGAGCGGCTTGAGGGGCTCGATGGCGTCTCGCATGGCGAGCTCGCGCCTCTCGCGCTCGATCAACTCCACTTCGGCGCCCGCGAGATCGGGTGTCGCCGGCGCCACGTCGAGGCGTGGGAACTGCACGCCGCGGTGGAGCACCTCGTCGAGGGAGCATTCCCCGATCAGCGCGTCGTAGACCGTGCGCTCGATCTTGTCCGCCTCCACGCCAACGCCGCTGGTGGCGTTCCCCTGCGGATCGCCGTCGACGAGGAGCGTGCGCTGCTCTGCGGCGGCGAGGCTCGCGGCGAGGTTGACCGCGGTGGTGGTCTTACCGACGCCGCCCTTCTGGTTCGCGATCGCGATGACCCTGGCCAAGTGCTACCGTTCTGTGGTGGGGGGTGATGCGGGGGTGAGCTCGGAATATACCCGCGGTGTTCGGTGCCGGCTAGCGAACGATGTTTCACGTGGCACACTCGGCGCCCGAAATGAGCGCCGAGTGTGCCACGTGAAACATCGCGCCGGCTGCTCGATCGAGTAGCCGGCGCGATTCGGACCATCACCGATTCACGGCGGCGAACTGCCGCCAGCTCCCAACCTCCCCTGCTCTCCCCTACTTCGAGCCGGCCACGAACCGCCAGCGCGCCATAACGCTGACGGTGACGGTCTGCTCGCCAGGGTTGATGGGGGTGGGCGCCGCCTCGGCACGCATGCTCATCTTGGCCGTTGCGAACGGTATGGGCGGCGTCGACATGGGGGCGGAGCTCACCTCGAGCAGCTCGCCGAGCGTACCACCGGCGCCCTTCGCCAGCGCCTCGGCGTCGCCGCGCGCGCGGGCCACCGCCGCCGCGAGTGCGGAACGGCGCGCCTCATCCTCGTTCGATGAGTAGAAGTCGAGGGAGTTGATCGCGTTCGCTCCCTTGGCCAGCGCTGCATCGAGGAGCGCCCCGAGTCCGTCGAGCTTCCGAACCTCCACCCGCACGGTGTTGGTCACGTTGTACCCCACGATCCGCGGTGTCTTGTCACCCTTCTCCGGCTGGAAGATCTGCTCGGGGTACACGTTGTAGTTCACGGTGGAGATCTGGCTCTCCCCGATCCCCAGCGCGCGGAGCGTGTCGATCACGGCCCGCTGCTTCCGCGCGTTCTCCGAGGCCGCCTGCGCCGCGGTGGACGCCCGCGTCTGCACCCCGATGTAGATCGTCGCGCGATCTGGAGTCACTCGGGCTTCACCCTGGGCGCTGGTGATCACCTCGGGCGCTCGACCCATCATTTCCATGTGCGGCGCCGGTTGCTGCTGGGCAGCGACAGCGGGGGCCAACGCGAGCACCGCAACGAGAGACAGGAGACGCATGCATTGCTCCGGACGTGAAGGGTTCAAAGCCGCTTTAATAGTCTCACACCGCTACTAAATGCTGCCAACGATGGATACGCATCAGACACCGGGGGGACGCCGAGGTGCCGCGTCCGCTGACGAACAACGCGAGCATCACGAGCCCCACGAGTTCCATGAATCGCGGATGCACGGCGCGGCGCGAGCGAGCGGCGGATGATGGACGTGCGAGAAGGGCGACCTTGCACACCGCCCATGGTCAGGAGCGCCGCTTCCCTACCTCGAGCACGAGATTCTGCAGGTCGCTCGGGCTCACGCCCGGGATGCGCGACGCCTGCGCGAGCGTGCGCGGACGGATCGCCGCCAGCTTCTGGCGCGCCTCGAACGACAGCGAGCGCATCTCGTCGTACGCCAGATCGGGCGCCAGCACGAAGTCGCCCATCCGTCGCATGCGCTCCGCCTGCACGCGCTCCCGCTCGAAGTAGCCCTCGTACTTGATCTCGAGCTCCGTCGTGATCACCGCCTCCGGCGGCAGCTCCGCGCCAACGCCGGCCGCGCGCAGCAGATCGGCCAGCGACACGCCCTGGCGCCGAGCCACCTCCACGATGCGCATCGCGTGCGCGAGCGGGGCGCCTCCCGCCGCCTGCAGCAGCGCATCCACCTGCTCGGGGCGCACGCTCGTGGAGCGGGCCAGCGCGGCGGCGCTGTCCTCCGCCGCAAAGCGCTCCTCGACCGTGCGGCGCTCCTCGTCGTCGAACATCCCGAGCTCCATCGCCACCGGCGCCAGGCGGCGCAGCGCGTTGTCCTGACGCACCGTGAGCCGGAACTCGGAGCGTGATGTGAAGAGCCGGTACGGCTCATCCACGCCCCGCGTGACCAGATCGTCCACGAGCACGCCGACGTACGAGCTCTCGCGCCCCAGCACGAGCGGTGGCGCACCGCGCACCGCGAGCGCGGCGTTGATGCCGGCGACCACCCCCTGCCCCGCCGCCTCCTCGTAGCCCGTGGTGCCGTTGATCTGACCCGCGAGATAGAGACCGTCCATCGCCTTCACGCGCAGCGTGGCATCGAGCCGCGTGGGCGGATAGTAGTCGTACTCGATGGCGTATCCCGCGCGCGTCATGCGCACCTGCTCGAGACCGGGCACCGCGCGCAGGAACTCGAGCTGTACCTCCGGCGGCAGCGACGTCGAGAGCCCGTTCACGTACAGCTCCGACGTGTCGTGCCCCTCCGGCTCGAGAAAGACCTGGTGCCGCTCGACGTCGGGAAACTTCACGATCTTGTCCTCGACGCTCGGACAGTACCGAGGCCCGCGCGATGCGATCGCCCCGCCGTACATCGCGGACTTCCCGATGTTCTCGGCGATGATGCGCCGGACCTCCGCGCCGGCGAAGGTGATCCAGCACGGGAGCTGCGCGGGGTGCCGCGTCTGCGCACCGGACGCGCGCGGGGCGCGCCAGAAATGCGACCACGAATAGTCGAACTGCTCGATCTCGCTCTCCTGCCGCTGCAGCCTGGAGAAGTCCACCGAGCGGCCATCGATGCGCGGCGGCGTGCCCGTCTTGAAGCGCGCGGGGGCGAGCCCGATCCGCTCGAGCTGCTCGGCCAGATGCACGGCCGGCGCATCGCCCGCGCGCCCGCCGGCCAACTGCGTCCCCGTCCCGATGTGGATCCGCCCGCGCAGAAACGTCCCGGCGGTGATGACCACCGCGCGCGCCCCGAACCGCCGCCCCTCGAGCGTCTCCACGCCGAGCACGCGCCGCCCCTCCTCGTCGATCAGAAGGCGCGCGACCGTCCCCTGGATGGTGTGCAGCGACGCGTGCCGCTCCAGCAGCGAGCGCACCGCCCGCCGGTAGAGCCCACGATCGCACTGGGCACGCGGCGCCCACACGGCGGGGCCCTTGCTCCGGTTGAGCATGCGGAACTGGAGCGTGGCCAGGTCGGTGGCGCGGGCCATGATCCCGCCCAGCGCATCCACCTCGCGGGCGACGGTTCCCTTCGCGACTCCGCCGATCGCCGGATTGCACGACATCTGCCCGATCGTCTCGAGCGCGCTGGTGATGAGCCCCACGCGCGCGCCGAGCCGCGCCGCGGCCACCGCAGCCTCGGTGCCGGCATGGCCGGCGCCGATCACGATGACATCGAGATCGAGCTCGGTGCGGAGGGCGGTCGAAGGAGACGCGGACATGCCGGAAAGCTAACACGCGCGCCGATCACGCCGCACGGCGGGCGGGTGGACATTCGGGGCGCGGAAGCGCAGACTGTGTGCATGCCCCTCGAGCTGCCGTCCGATGCCCCCACCCTCCTCATCCGGCGAAGCGCCTTCGAGCGCGCCGGACTCGCGCGCACCGACATCGATGCGCGCTACAATCTCACCCCGGAGGAATTCCGCGTGGAGGGAGAGCTCATCGTCATCGGGCCACTCTACGAGGAGAGGGCGCTCACCGACCTGGTGGACCAGCTCGAGGGGCTCGGTCTCGCCTACTTCGACGACTACTTCGAGATGAGCGGGAACTGGCCCGTCTGGAGCCGGATCTTCGCGACCGAGCGCCGCGAGTGACCCCACGGCGGTGACCGATGCGCGACGGGGGAGCGCCACCGAGCGAAGTGGCGCTCCCCCGTCGCTCGTGTGCCCGTGGGCGGCCGGCCGCCCACGGGCACACGTTTCACGACCAACCGGTCACGTGCCGACGTTCCCCTTCATCCGCTCCGCCTCCTCGCGCGTGACCGGCTGCTCCGAGAGCGGCCCGTGGCGCAGGAGACCCTCCCACTCGCAGTTGTAGCACCAGCTCGTGCGGAACCAGGGGAGGAGCATGTTCCACCCACGCGACTGGACGCGGATGGTGGGGGCGTCACAGTTCGGACACCGATCGCCTTCGGGGAGCATGAAGTAGAAGAAGATCGTCGCGAGGACGATCCGCAGGGCGAAGAAGCCCACGAAGACGATAGTGAAAATGACCGCATCCGACATGACGCTCACCTCGAGCGTGCACCATACGAGTGGTGCAAGAGAGACGCAAGACGAACGCCCGCGTCGCGGTCAGGAGGGCAATCGGAGCTGCTCCTCGATGGTGCTCCACAGCTCGACATAGGCCACCCCGTCCTCCACGCGCTCGATGACGACATCAACATCCGGCGCGATCGCCTTGCCGTCGAGGCTGCTCGCGGCGAGCCGGTGGCGTACCCCCTCGTGCTCGTACGTGATCTCGCCGGCCCCGTCGGGGCCGATGGCCCGCGTGACGTGGGCCAGATGCCCCTGGAGCACGTAGCGCTCGTCGGTGACCTCGCGCTGTGCGCTCGGGACCGCCCACCCGGCGATGAGCACCATCATCCCGATCCCGCCGGCGATCGCGACGGCGGCGGCGATGCCGACCATCGCGATCGCTCCGAGCGCGGAGTACTTGGCGAGCGGGTAGCCCACGAGGCCGAAGAGGGTGGCAGCGACGCCGGCGATCGGAAGGTTGACGTATTTCACCCAGCGCCCGCGGCGCTGGTCACGATCGATGCCGGCGATCATGCTCACGACGCCG
>CAMLEQ010000166.1 GCA_946479015.1 uncultured Gemmatimonadota bacterium
CGCCGTAGCCCACGTAGCCCGGAGGCGAGCCCTTGAGCGTGGAGACGGTGTGCGCTTCCTGGAACTCCGACATGTTGATGGTGATCAGGTTCCGCTCCCCGCCGTAGAGCAGGTCGGAGAGGGCGAGCGCGGTCTCCGTCTTCCCCACGCCGCTCGGCCCGACGAGCATGAACACGCCCTTGGGCTTGTTCGGATCCTCGATCCCCGCGCGCGAGGTGCGGATGCGCCGGCTGATGTACTCCAGCGCGTGCGCCTGGCCGATGAGCCGGCTCCCCAGGTGGCTCTCCAGCTCGAGCACCGTCCCGAGCTCGTCGCGCAGCATCTTCCCCACCGGGATCCCCGTCCACCCGGAGATCACCTCGCCCACGATGCCCGCGTCCACGCACACGCGAATGAGCGGCATGTCCCCCTGGAGCGCCTCGAGGCGCGCGTCGAGCTGCGCCAGCTCCTGCCGCAGCGCCTCGGCGCCCTCCGGCGCGCGGTCGGCGCCGGCGGAGGCCTCGAGCTGCTCGCGGATCTCGCGGATCCGGGAGACGATGTCCTTCTCCTCGGTCCAGCGCGCGGTGAGCGCGGCGAGCCGCGCCTCGGTGGCGGCGCGGCGCTCGGCGATCTTCGCCAGGCGCTCCGAGTGGTCGGCGCCCACGGCCGCCTCGCGCTCGAGCACCCGCGCCTGCACCGACAGGTCGTCGAGCTCGCGCTGCGCATCCTCGATCGCCGCCGGGGTGGCGTTCTGCCCGAGCGCCAGCCGCGCACACGCGGTGTCGAGCACGCTCACCGCCTTGTCCGGAAGCTGCCGGTCGGCGAGGTAGCGGTGCGAGAGACGCACCGCCGCATCCACGCCGTCATCCAGGATGCGCACCCGGTGGTGCATCTCGAGCGACGGCACCACGCCGCGCATCATGAGGAGGCAGACGTCCTCCGTCGGCTCTTCCACCTTGACGAGCTGGAAGCGGCGGGAGAGCGCCGGGTCCTTCTCGAAGTACTTCTTGTACTCCGCCCACGTGGTGGCGGCGATGGTCCGCAGCTCGCCGCGCGCGAGCGCCGGCTTGAGCAGATTGGCGGCATCGCCCTGCCCCGCCGTGCCGCCCGCGCCGATCATCGTGTGCGCCTCGTCGATGAACAGGATGATCGGCGTGGGCGAGTTCTTCACCTCCTCGATGAGCCCCTTGAGGCGGTTCTCGAACTCCCCCTTCACGCCGGCGCCCGCCTGCAGCAGCGCCAGGTCGAGCGTGCGCAGCGTCACCCCGCGCAGCACCGGCGGGACGTCGCCTTCCGCGATGCGGCGCGCGAACCCTTCCACCACCGCCGTCTTCCCCACCCCGGCCTCGCCGACGAGGATCGGGTTGTTCTGCCGCCGGCGCGTGAGGATGTCCACCACCTGCCGCACCTCGAAGTCGCGGCCGAGCACCGGGTCGATCTTCCCCTGGCGCGCCTTCTCCGTGAGGTCGACGGTGTACTGGTCGAGGTTCGGGGTCTTCCCGCCCGCCGCGCGCGGCGCGGCGCTCCCCCCCGCCTCCGGCGCCGCCGCCGCGAGCGTCTCCTCGGAGGACGCCCCGACGATCGCCGCGAACTCCTTGCGCAGCGACTCGGCCGGGATCTTCTGCAGCTCCCGGCTCACATCCCCCAGCATGCGCGCCAGGTCCTCGTTGGCCACGAGCGCGAGGATCGTGTGCCCGGAGCGCACCTGCATCGCATCGAGCTCCACGGAGCCGATCGTCCACGCCTCGGTGAACATCTTCACCAGCGAGGGGCTGAGCGACGGCGTGCGCGCGTTCCCGGTCTTGAGCTTGTCGAGACTGCGAGTGAGCTCCGCGGCCAGCCGTGACCGGTCGATGCCGAAGTGCTTCAGGATGAAGGCGAGGTCCCCGTCCGTCGCGTCGAGCAGCTTCATGAGGTAGTGCTCGATCTCCACGTCGTAGTGCGTGCGCGAGAGGCAGAGCCCGGCCGACGCCTCCAGGGCGTTGCGCGTCACGGGGTTCAGCTTGCCGATGAGGGAGCGGAGGTTGACCGACATGGGGCGTCTCCCCGTGCTAGAGAGTGAGAATCGTTTCGTCCGGATCGCGGTCCATCGGCGCGGTCCGGAGCCAGGTACACCAACCGAGCGGCGTCGCCCCCTGCCCCTCGTCGCCGAGCACACAGGGCGGCGTCTCATCGCGGGCCAGCACGAGCTGGACCTCGAAGTCGAGCTGATCCTCGCCGAAGAAGCGGAGCAGTGCGCGCAGCGGCGCGTGCGCCGCGCCGTCGGGGAGGAAGTCGTCGTACTGCCGGCGAGTGAGCGGGCCGATCCGCACCCGCACGCGCGCCTGCTGGTCCCAGATCTCGTCGCCGGCCACGGCGCCCAGCCCGAGCTGCGACGAGGGCGTGGACTCGTCGCCGAGCTCGCACTGCGTCCCCTCGTCGAGCGGATACCAGCCGCCGACGAACTGCTCCACCGTGGCGGGCACGTCGAAGTAGTCCTGCACCAGCTGCTCCAGCGCCGCGGCGGGGCGTGCCTTCATGGCGAGCAGGCCGCTGTAGTACACGAGCGTCTCGTCGGGCACGGCGAGCCGGTGCTGCAGCCCCCCGGTGCCCACGCCCACGAGGTCGCGCAGGTGCCCCAGGAGGGGATCATCGCGCCCGCGCTCGTGCGCCACCGTGAAGCGGTACTTCTCCCAGGCGCGGTAGAAGAGCGAGGTGATGCGGTGATTGAAGATGTCGAGGAAGTCGCGCATCGCGCCGTCGCGGGCGCGCGCGCGCTCGGCCACGAGCAGCGTGTAGTTCAGCGGCATCACGCCGAGCGGACCGGTGAGCCCGATGAAGTTCACCGTCATCCGCGCGGGGGCATCCACGTCATCGAGCTCCAGCGTCTGGATCTCGCTCGCCGGAAACGAGATGGACGGGTGGGCCCCGAAGCGCACGACCTCCGCGCGCGGGTCGCCGAAGCCGCCCACCGCATCGCGATCGGGGCGCAGGCGCTCGAGCACCCGCACCGCCTGCGCGAACTCGAACGAGTTCGGGTCCTCGCGCAGCAGCCGCTCGAGTGGCGACTCCGCTCCGGGCGGCGCTCCCGTGAACGGCGCGGCGCGGCGGCCGCCTACAGCAGTGCCTTCCATCCCGCCCTCGGTGGCCACACCCGCAACACGTCCTTGCGCTGCCTCGTCCGCGCGGCGAGCACGGAGAAGCTGTTGATGGACGCGTACAGCCCGAGAAAGCGCTCGAGCACGGAGGCGAACAGGAACGCGCTCCCCCCAGCGAACTGCTCCTCGTCCAGCTCGATCTCCACCCGCCGGCCGCGCGCGAAGGTGAGGCCGTGCTCCGAGGCCACCCGCGAGTACGCGGGCGCGCTCCGCACGTCGAGCAATCCCTGGATCTGCTTCTCGGCGGCGGAGCTCTCGCCGAAGTTGTGCAGGCGCAGGATCTCCCGCAGCGCATCCGCGCCCCCCTCCACGATGGAGAGGTAGTTGAGCGAGAGCTGCGAGATGAGCCGCCAGAGCTGCGGCCGCCCGAGCGGAGGCTGCACCACCGACGTCGGCTTCACGAGCGCGACGATCTTCCGGACCGGGCCGCCCCCGTCGAGCTCGAAGTCGCCCCCGTCGTTGCCGAACGGGAGACGGCTCGGCAGGTCCCCGTTGAAGCAGGTGAGCCGTGCCGTCACGGCATCGGCATCGGGGAACACGGGGCGCGCGGAGAGATCCACGAAGGAGAGGTAGACGTCGGTCCCGCCGTCCTGCCGCCAGCCGGCGGCGCGCCGAGTGGCGTGCCAGAACATCCGCGGGGCGCCGCGCTCGGCACCGTGCCGGTACGAGTAGAACGGCTCGAAGCGGAGCGGCTCCGGTGACCCCGGGGTGATCCCCACCACCTCGTCCACGGAGAACACCGACGTCGAGTGCCGGCGGCGCGCATCGGGGACGAGCAGGTACTCGTGGCGGCGCTGCGTGAGCAGCACGGGCTCCGACGTCTGCGGGAAGAGGTTCACCGCCGGCGTGCAGCCGAGCCGGATCGTGGACGCCCCCACGCCGGCCTCGAGCATCGCGCGCCGGTCCCCGCGCTCGAACGGGGAGATCAGGAAGACGAACTCCACCGCGTCGCCGAAGCCGGCGGCGCGCAGCTCGGAGAAGCCGGAGAGGTCCAGGAAGAGGAATTTCTCCGGGAAGGTGAAGTACTCCTGGAGCAGCCGGTACCCGGCGAAGGAGCGGCGCGGAAAGGGGAGCATCCCCTCCTCGTCGCCGAAGCCGCCGGGCCGGATCGCCGAGGCGGGGAGCTGGATCGATCGCGCGCGCGCGCCCCCAGCCGGATCGCGCGCGAAGATGCGGACGCAGTTGTTGCACAGCAGCTCGTAGAGCGTGTGCACCACCGTCGGGTCGCCGCTCAGGTGGAGGCGAAGCGTGTCCAGCTCGAGCTTCGAGAACTGCACGTCGGGGAGACAGCGCAGCTCGAGACGCACCGCTCCCACCGCATCGGCGGCCTTGATCGGCGGGCGCAGGCGGTCCGGCGTGGTCCACTGGGCGGCGGCGACGGTCACCGGCCAGAGCGTGGTGTCGTAGCACGTGCGGAACTTGCACGGCGTCCCCGCCACCGGGCGCGAGTAGAGCAGCGCGTCGCGGGGGATGCGGTAGCCGGTGGTGAGCTTTCCCTGCTCCGGGTCGAGCGCGAACTCCACCAGCGTCATCGACGGGATGGGCCGCACGTAATGCGGGTAGACGATCCCGAGCAGCGCATCGCTGATCTCGGGAAAGTCATCGTCGATCTTCAGGTGCACGCGCGCGGCGAGGAACGCGAACGCCTCGAGCAACCGCTCGACGTGCGGGTCCTCGCACTTGCTCGGCTCGAGCTGGAGCCGGCCAGCCACCTTCGGGTACGCCTGCGCGAACTCCGCCCCCATGCGGCGGAGGAAGGTCAGCTCCCGCTCGTAGTAGTAGAGCAGCTCGTCACGCACCGGCGTCTCCCTTCACCTGATACTCTCCGCTCGAGACCTCGAGCACGGTGTCGAACACCACCGGTTCGGGATTCGGGTCCATCCGCAGCATCGCCTCGATGACGAAGTGCACCTGGCGGCGCGAGCCCGGGTCATCCGCGGCGAGCGTGACGCGGACGTTCGTGAGCCGGGGCTCGAACGTGGCGATCGTCTCCTCCACCTGCCGCAGCAGCCGCGCGCGCTCGCTCCCGGAATCGCGGCTGAACGAGCTGATGTCCGGCAGCCCGTAGTGGTAGAGCGAGTGCCGCACCTCCTCGTGCTGCTCCGGCGCCTCCTCGTGGATGCGGCGCGTGTTCAGCAGCCACTCGAGATCGCGGCGCAGCGCGTGCTTGAGCTGCCGCACCGAATGCGCCCACGTGATGGGCGCATCGGCCGCCTCGCCCGGGGCCTCATCGATCAGCCGGTCGAGGAGCGGCTGCTGGACCGTGCGCTCGAGCTCCGCCTTGGCCACGGCCTACGCCTGGGCGAAGCCGATCGCCTGCAAGGGGTCGAGCCGGCAGATGCGGAGGTAGAGCGACTCCTTGGTCCCCGAATCGTCCTCGATCTTGTCGAGCACCTTGTAGAGCAGCGCGATCGGCTGCGCGACGAGCGCGCCCGCCTCCCACTCCTCGAGCTTGTGGTTCTCGATGTCGTTGAGCAGCTCCTCGAGGATCGGGCGGGCCACGGCGACCAGCCCCGCCTCGACCATCACCTGCGCGAGCTGCGCCTGACGCAGGAAGCGCCCGCGGCGCGACTTCTCGCGCTCGAGCGCGCGCATGAGCAGCTCGATCGCCTTGTCCGGGCGCCCGGCGCGCACCTCGGCCGTCGCGCGGTCGAGCGCGACGCGGGAGCCGCGGTCGCCGCCATCGGGCGCGGCCACGGGCAGCGGGGCCGCCTCCTCCACCTCCGCCTCGCCGCCGATGAGCCCCGACTCGCGCAGCCACTCGAGCGTGGCGCCGTTCGCCGTGGGCATGTCGTCCATCAGCGTCATCGTGGGGAGCGCGGGGACGGCGGCGAGCAGCGCGCGGAGCTCGGCGCGGATGGCGGCCGCCACCACCGCGTAGTCCTCCCCCATCCCCTGGAGGGCGGTGAGCGCGTAGCGCTGGAGATCGAGCCACCCGCGTCCCACGGGGGTGCCCATCACCGTCTCGGCCAGCTCCAGCAGCTGCTCCCAGGCGGAGTCGAGCACGAGGCCGCGGAGCTGCGTGCGCACCTGCGTCGTTGGCGCCTCCAGCAGCTTGGGATCGGGGGTGGCGCCGTCGGCGCGCAGCTCCCCCCAGCGCAGGGCGCGGAGCATCAGATACGACGCCGGGTTGCGCGGCTCGGTGCGACGGAGGAATCGCGCCGCACCGATGACGCGCTGCGCGGCGTCGTTGCGATCCGTCGGCTCGGCGGCGAGCACGCCTCCCGCCGCGGGAGCGGGGGCGCCGCTCCCGGCGGCGGCCGCGCCGACGCCATCCCCGGCGGACGCGGCCATCACTGGCTCCGCCTCCGGGGGGTCGGGATCCTGCTCGAGCTTCTTCGCGAGGAGCTGGCGCGCCGTGCGCTCCACGTCCTCCACGGTCTCGCGCAGCCGGATGTAGCTGGGCGCCACGTCCCCGAACTTGTCGCGCGACAGCTCGTCGAGCGCCTGGAGGGACGCGAGCGTCCCCTCGAGGTCGGTCACGAGCTGCTTGTAGAAGGGCTTCGGCGTCTCGGCGAGCGACTTGTCGAAGTCCTCGGGCGTGGGGCGTCCTTCCTCGATCGCCTCGGCGCGCCGCGCGGACTTGCCGTCATCGGCGGCGGCCTCGTCCTCGTAGCCGAAGGAGCGGGCGTCCTTGTACCGGAGAAAGTCGTGCCCCGCGCGGTTGAGCGGCACCGACCGGAGCGCGAGGTCGATGCGCGATCCGAGCCACTCGAGCGGCGCGGCCCGCATCTCGAGATCTCCGTCCTCGATCTCCGGGTAGAGATGCTCCCAGTACGTGTCGAGCATCCCGCGGATGACGTCGAGGGTGGCGCGGAAGGCGCCGTAGCCCTCGCGCCGGAGCATCGCCTCGGCGAGCCAGACGGCGAGCTGGAGATCCTTGCTCTTGGTCGCCAGCGCATCGCCGGCGAGCTTGATGACCTGCGGCCAGTCGGCGAGCTTGCGGGCGCGCTGCCACTCCCCCTGCGGCGCGTCGTCGTCCTCGCGCCGCGCCTCCTTGATCTTGTCGTAGAGCGGGTCGTAGCGCAGGTCCGCGCCCGCCGGATTGTCACCGGCGACCGGGTTCAGCAGGTCATCGCGTAGCGGCATGAGGCACTCAGGAGGTGACGGCGGCGGGCGTGATGTCGAGCTCGCGGACCTCGAGCAGAGGGAATTCCTCGCCATCCACGAGCAGCATCTTCTGCCCGACCGGGACCTGCATCCCGTCGTCCAGCTCCAGCCACTCGGTGACGCGGCCGAGGCGGACGGCATCGTCCGCGTAGTCCGCGCTGAGCGGCGACATCACGGGGAGGAGCACCTCACCGAGATCGACGCCCTTGAACTCCGGCCCGGTGCGGACGACGGCCGGGATCCAGAGCAGATCACGGAGCCGCGCCGGCGCCTGCATGCGCACGGTGGCGATGTGCGCGAGCGGGATCCAGGTGTACTGCCCCGCCGCGAAGACCTCGAGGCGGGCGCCGACCCTGGGGTCGGCATCGGTGATCGACTCGAAGGGCGTCCCGTTGAGCGTCCCGGACACGGGGCGCTCCGGAGCGACGCCGCGCGGGAAGTCTCCCGTGCGGAACATCGCCTGACGCGTGCGGTCCGCGTGCATGGCGCTGCGATACAGGAGGGCACCCATGCCCGCCTGCG
>CAMLEQ010000167.1 GCA_946479015.1 uncultured Gemmatimonadota bacterium
GCACCGCCATGCGCACCGCCACGCCGTTCGTCACCTGGTCGAGGATCACGCTGTGCGGGCCGTCCGCGACGTCGGAGTCGATCTCGACGCCGCGGTTCATCGGACCCGGATGGAGAATGAGGATGTCTCGCGGCGCGCGCTCCAGGCGCTCGCGCGAGATCCCGAACACACGGTTGTACTCGCGGAGCGACGGAATGTAGCCGGCCGTCATCCGCTCGAGCTGGAGCCGGAGGATGTTCAGCGCCTCCGCCCACTCGATCGCCTCTTCCACGCGCTTGAACACCGTGACGCCGAACTCGGCGATCCCCCAAGGGAGGAGCGACCTGGGGCCGCACACCGCCACCTCGGCGCCGAGCTTCTTCAGCCCCCAGATGTTCGAGCGCGCCACGCGCGAGTGGAGCACGTCGCCCACGATGCAGATCCGCCGCCCGGCGAGGTCGCCGAAGTGGTCGCGCAGCGTGAGCAGATCGAGCAGCCCCTGCGTGGGGTGCTCGTGCGTGCCGTCGCCGGCGTTGATCACGTTGCTCTCGATCCGGTCGGCGAGGAAGCGCGCCGCGCCGGAGGCGCTGTGGCGGATCACCACCATGTCGATCCGCATCGCCTCCAGGTTCCGCGCCGTGTCCACGAGCGTCTCCCCCTTCTGCACGCTCGAGCCGGAGGCGGCGACGTTCACCGTGTCCGCGCTCAGCCGCTTCTCGGCGAACTCGAAGGAGATGCGGGTCCGCGTGGAGGCCTCGAAGAAGAGGTTCACGATCGTCTTGCCGCGCAGCGCCGGCACCTTCTTGATCGCGCGCTCGCTGATCTCCTTGAACGGCTCGGCCGTGTCGAGGATCAGCCGGATCTGCTCGGCGCTGAGCGGCTCGAGGCCCAGCAGGTCCTTTCCGATCGCACTCGTCACGCGTCGTCTCCCGCGCGCACCACCACCACCGCGTCGCGCCCGTCGAGCTCCTGCACGAGGACATCCACGCGGTCCTGCGGCGCCACGTCCACCCGCTTCCCGATCACGTCGGCGTGGATCGGCAGTTCGCGTCCGCCGCGGTCCACGAGCACGGCGAGCGCGATGCGCGACGGCCGGCCGAAGTCCGCCAGCTCATCGAGCGCGGCGCGCACGGTGCGTCCGGTGTACAGCACGTCGTCCACGATCACCAGGCGCTTCCCGTCGAGGTTCCACGGCAGATCGGTGGGTCCCACCACCGGGCGCGGTCCGACGGTCTGGAGGTCATCGCGGTAGAGCGTGATGTCGAGCGCGCCGCGCGGCACCTCCGCGCCCTCGCGCTCCTTGATCGTGCGGACGATGCGGTCGGCGAGCTGCACGCCGCGGCGCTGGATGCCGACGATGATCAGCTCGTCGGTGCCGTCGTTCAGCTCGACGATCTCTTCCGCCATGCGCCGCAGCGTGCGGTCCATCGCGCGCGCGTCGAGGATCGTGGTCTGGTTGTTGGGCATCGCGGGGATGGTGTGAGCGCCGGGACGCGGAGGGGCGGCGCGGGAGAGCCCCGGGCGCCCGCCCGGCACGCCCGGAGGTTAACGGGGGAGGGCGGGTGCGGCAACCCGAACGACGCGGGACTCGGGACTCGGGGGCGGGGCGCGGAGCGTGGGCGCTGCGGCGTCAGCGGCGGTGGGTGGTGCGCGGGATCGGAGGCGCGGGGCGAGAGCCGCAGTGGCCGGAGGTCCACGGGCGCATGCCGCGTCCAGCCGCGGCGCGCGCGCGGAGCGCGATGGGGCGGGCGGCCCCGCGTGCACCCTCGAGCCTCGTGGCGCTTTCGGCGCCTGGCGGGCGCCGGAGCACGAGCAGGAGCGCCGGCAGGTACACCGTCGCCAGCACGTACGGGATCGCGATCCGCTCGCGGTCGAGGTCCGTGGTGGTCAGCGCCCAGACGATGGACGACACGCCCGTCACCGCCGCGAACGCGAGCGACTCGCGGAACGACCGCGCCAGGAGGGCGAGGGGGAGCTGGTCGTAGAAGAACAGCTTCTGCGGCATCACGGCCATCGCGAGCAGCAGCCTCCCCTCGGCCGTGCGCCAGCGCAGCGCGGCGAGCAGCAGCAGCGGACCGGCGCCGAGAAGGAGGGGCGCCGGATGCATCGCGCGCGCCCGGTCGAAGGCGATGCTGCGCAGCCAGTCGAGCGGCCACCCCGGGAGGAGCACGATGCTCGCGCCCACCAACACCAGGGCGCACACCACCCCGCGCCAGCGTGGACGATACGCCAGCAGTGCGAGCCACAGGTTCGGCTTCACCACGCCCAGCCAGTCGAGTCCAGGGAGCAGCGCGGCGGCGATCACGAGCGGCGACCACTGACCGAGCGATGCCGCCACCACGAACGGGCCGCTCACGAAGAGCGGCAGCCGCTCCCAGCCGCCGCGCGTCACCGCCAGCGCGAGCAGCCCGGCGGACGCGCCGAAGAAGACCGCCCCCGCCGCCGCGAGCGAGAGTCCGGCGAGGGGAGCGACCAGCAGCACCGCGGGAAGCGGATAGAAGAGCGGCGCCTGGAACGGATTCGGCAGTCCACCGCGCAGGGCGTGGTACGGGTTGTCGCCGGCGAGGAGCGAGCGCGCCGCCGCCCACGGATAGATGAAGTCGGCGTAGAACCCTGGACGGCGCACGAACAGGTAGCACAGCAGCGCGCTCGCGATGCCGATGAGCGCGGCAACCACCGCGCGCCGCGCGAGCGATGGGCACACCGGTAGCGCCCGGTCCCGCGCGCCGCTCTGGAGCACCGCGGGACCGACTGCGGGGAGCGACATGCGCGCTGCGCCGCGCAGGGGGCGTGCCCGGCAGGGCGCGCGGCGTGAGCTGACGCGGCAGAATCACCTGACGCGGCGCCATGACGAGCCGCCCTCCCCCCGCGGTTCGCTCCACGCCGCTGGACAGCGAGCTCGGCCCCACCTAACGTGTAGGCGCCGCTCCCCTCCCCCCTCCGCGGAGCCCCCATGCGCCACGTGTCGCGCCCGCCGTCTCCCCGGCCGCTCTCTCGCGCAGTCCCCCTCCTCATCATGACCGTCGCCATCGCCGCCGCCTCGGCCTGCGCGAGCGCGCCGCGACGCGCGGGAGCCGCCGCGGACGCGGACAGCGCGGCCATGCGGGCCGCCATGCTGCACGAGGACGACGTGGCGCGCCGGAGCTGGGGGCTCGGTGATGACAGCACCGAGCCGCCCCGCCCACCGCTTCCCGCGGGGAGCGACACGAACGATGCGGCGGCGTACGTCGTCTACGCTCTCGGCGCGGCACGCCGCTCCCCTCGCGAGGCGTCACAGGCATTCTACTGGGCGTCGCGACTCGATCCCTCGCGTGCCGACGCCCTGTACGGCCGCTTCGCGATGCTCGGCGAGCTCGTGGGAGGCGGGTATCACATCGTCGACCATCGGGCGCGCTACGATCCCGGCCTGAGCCCTGCCGCCTCACGGCACATCGACTCGCTGATGTACTTCGCGTTGGTGCGCGACCCGTTCCTGAACGACCGCCTCAGCTACGAGCCGCCTCCCACCGACTCGTTCTACCTGAAGCGCCGCCTCAAGGACCCACTCTTCGCCGGAATGCTGGCGTACTCCGAGGGGCACTTCCGGGAGGCCGCGGCGAAGCTGGGCGAGGCGCTCCGCAAGCGGCCGAACTCGATCACGCTGCGCGTGGGACGCGCGCACGCTCTCTACTACGTGGCACAGTACGACAGCGCCATCGCCGAGCTGTCGCGCGCGATCGCGACGATCGAGACGCACGAGCAGGAGGACATCGGCCGCGTGTACATCTCGAAGGAGATGTTCCACTACGCCATCGGCATGATCGACGCGCGGCTGGGCGAGCTGGATTCGGCGCGTCTGGAATACCAACGGGCCATCGCGGAGAACCTCGGCTTCTACATGGCGCACGCGCGGCTCGCCGGTGTGGATCTCGTGTCGGGGGACACCGCCACCGCACTCGTGGAGCTCCGCACCGCGGCCGAGATCCAGCCGGACGATCCGGCGCTGCGCTACTATCTCGGCTACACGCTGCTCCAGGCGGGGCGCGTTGATGACGCGGCGGCGGAGCTCCGCGAAGCGCTGCGGCTCGACCGACACTGGGCGGCGCCACACGAGGCGCTCGGCCGGGCGCTCGCCGCGCGTGGCGACACCACGGGCGCCGCCGCCGAGTACACGGAGTATCTGGCGCATGCGCCGAGAAGCGCGGCCCTCGCGGACGATGTCCGGGCTCGGCTCGCGGCGCTCGGACGCGGCGGCAGCACGGGCAGTCGCGAGTGAGCGTGAGCCCGCGCGGGAGCGGCGACCGCGTCCCCGCCAGCGCCCCCTGGTTCCGGCTGCGCGCACGACGGCGATGGACGCGCCGGGACCTTTCGCGTCGCCGCACCTATTCCTGCGGCAGGATCGGCTCATCCGCCGCCTGCCCGACCGTGTGATTCGTGGAGCCGGCACCACGGAGGAATCGGTCGAGCCATTCCGGCACGCGGCCCTCGTTCGGACGGCGAAGGACCATCACGAGCGCGGGGATGTACTGCAGTCCGACGAGAATCAGCGTGGCCATCCGAGCGGCCCCCGGCCCGGGATCGGAGCGCGGCACGAGCGCCGATTGCACCATCTGTGTGGCGTCGGAGAGCAACGCGAACACTGCGAGCTCCCGGATGCTTCGCGGTACCAGGAAGAGGACGAGTGTGCTGTAGACCAGGGGGGTCTGCGGCACGCACGCGAGGGCGAGGAGCAATCGCGCCTCGGCTCTGCGCCAGCGGAGCAGCGCCAGTCCCACCACTATGCCCGCCGGATGCATGATCGGCGGCAACATGTGAGACGTGTGGTGCAGCGCGGCGAGCCACTCGCGTGGCCACGTCGGCTGGATCGCCAGGCTCGCCGCGACGAGCACCGCGGCCCATACGCAGGCGATGCGCACCGTCTGCCTCGACGGGCCAGACGCCGCGACGGCGAAGCCGATGCTCGGTTTGGCGATGAGCACCGCCGCCGCGGAAGGGATCAGCCACGCCAGCATGAGGAGCGGCGCCCACTGCGCGCCCGTGACGGCCGCGATCGCGCTCGCGTTGAGCAGCACGAAGGGGAGGCGGGCGTAGCCAATGCGGCGCGCGAGCGCGAACGCGAGACCTCCGAACGACAGCCCGACGAACAGCGCACGCGCGGCCAGCACGGGGAGCGGCGCGAGTGGGAGCACCAGGATCGCGGCCGGCAACGGGTAGAGCCAGGGCCACGTTTGGGAGAGCGCGCGGCCCGGGCCGATCAGCGCGTACGGGTCCTGTCCGTGAAGCATCGCGCGTGCGGCGAACCAGGTCTGATCGAGATCGCTGCCGCCAGGCGCCGCGCGATGCATCAGGTACGCGGCCAGCAGCGTGCCGGCGGCGGCAGCGGCGCCGATCGCCACGGCGATCATCACGTGCGCAATGACCAGCGCGCGCGAGGCGCGGGAGGGAGTGGATCCGCCGGCGGCGGCGGAACGGACCGCGGTGTCCATGTTGCGCTCCGGTGCGCAATGACCGCTGTCGCGTGCAGTGCGATGAGCGGCTGCGAGGGACGGTTCAACATGCGCCACGACGGAGAGCCGTGCCAGCCCCCGCCTTCGCCGCGGCGCGGCCCAACACGCAGGGCGGTACACGGTACGACGCACGCGGGCCCTCCCCCCGCTCGCTCGGAGAAAGGGCCCGCGGTGTCGCGCGTCAGGCCGTGCTACCCGCGCATCAGTTGCCGGTCCGTGCCGACGACGATGCCGCCGGCAGCAGCGCGCGCGCCTCTCGCCACACCCGCTCGACGATCGCTCCCGCCGGCTCGGGGCGCGCGAGCGCGGCGCCCTGCCCCGCCCACATCTGCATTCCGTTCGCGTCGCCGCGCCTGATGGCATCGGCGCGCATCGCGGCGGTGAGGCCGCGCTGCACGGGATACGGCGCGGGCTGTGGCGCGTCGGGCGGCTCGGCGGCGCGCACGTAATCCGTCGCCACCGCGCGACCCAATCGCCCGGAGAAGGCGCGTGTGAGCATCGTTCGCTCGGGGTCGAGCTCCGCCAGCGCCGCGCTCCACGCGGGCGGGATCCGTGACTCGGGGGAGCGCAGCAGCGCCGTGCCGATCATCACCGCGCTCGCGCCGAGCGTCAGCGCGGCGGCGACCGTGCGTCCGTCGCCGATCCCGCCCGCGGCCACCACCGGCACGTTCACGCTGTCCACCACACGCGGCAGCAGCGCGAACAGTCCAACGAGCGCGCGTCCCGCTTCGCCCGCATCGAAGGCGCCGCGGTGCCCTCCGGCCTCCATCCCCTGCACGACGATCGCGTCGGCTCCCGCCGCCTCCGCCGCGCGCGCCTCGGCGACGGTGGTCGCCGTCGCGAACCAGGCGATCCCCGCCGCCTTCAGGCGCTCGACGTACGCTGGTGGATAGAGCCCCATGATGGACGAGACGGCCGTCGGGCGCGACTCGAGCACCGCCTCGCACTGCGCGGCGAAATCCGGCGGGCGAGCGTCGCCTGCGTCCGGCATCACGGGCGGCCCCCAGCGCTCGAGGAAACGCGCCACGCGCGCCTCCGCTTCGCGATCGCGAGTCGGCGGGGGATCGGGGATCCACAGGTTGATCTGCAGCGGGCCGCCGCCGAGCGAGCGGAAGGTCGTCACCCACTCGACGATCTTTTCGGGGGACGACATCAGCGCTCCGAAGCCGCCCATCCCACCCGCGCGTGACACTGCCGCCGCGCGTTCCGGGGGGCAAGCGCCGGCCATCGGCGCCTCCAGTACCGGGAGTCGAAGGTTGAACCGTCTGCAGAATGTCTCGACGCGTTCTCCGAGCGTGGCGCCCACTGGCGGCTCAGTCATATCTCGTCCTCCTCTCAGTCAGCGTTCGGCCATCTGTCGGGCTTTTCGCGGGCGCACTATCTTGGTCGCCGCTCGCCCGTGCGGAACCGCAACGCGAGGTGCGCCGATGCGAATCGTCTGCTGGAACATGGCCGTCACTGGTCAGGCCGGCTACCAGACCGCCGCCACGCTGCTGCCGCTGTTCGATTCCTGGGGGGCTGACGCGGTCATCCTGCTGGAGCCGAGCGATGCGTTGCATCGCGACCAGGAGGTGACATCCCGGGACGGTGCCTCGACGTGGCGCATCACCTGCATCCATCAGGATCAGGGATCGCCTGACGATAGGCATCAGGGCCGCATCAGCATCGCCGTCCATGCACCCGCCACGGTCGCCACCGACGCCGTGCTCTACCCCCTGGCGGACCAGCACTGGTTCCGGCAGCTACTCGTGCTGCGGTTCAGCAGGGGCGCCGAATCCCTCCGCGTCGCCACCTGTCACGCCCCCTTCCAGAACGGCAGCGACGTGGTGGTGCGGTATGGCCGCGACGCCGATGCGAAGCTTGCGGAATGGGAAGCGCAGCACGCCCGCGTGGACGTCTGGATGGGAGACCTCAACACCGCGGGAGCGCAGCAGCCGCGTCGCGGGGGCAACTGGGCGGTGCTGTGCGCGCGCCCGACGACAGCGCGCGGCACCGGCAATCCGCGCGACAAGGTCTTCGGGAACAGCGCCGCAGTCGTGCCGGGGGGCATTCTCGCCGGAGCGCATGCCGGTCGGATCGTTCCTCGCGAGGGAGCCGTCGACGTGCAAACCCCTCCCGATCTGGTGTTCCAGGGGTGGAACAGGCCGGCGGACGTGCCGAGCGATCACGTTCCCGTGTACGTGCAGACCGCTGGCGCTCCGGCTCCGGCGGCAGCTCCGGCTCCGGCGGCCGCGCCGATGTCCCTCAGCCGCCAGTTCCGCCAGATCGCGGAGCG
>CAMLEQ010000168.1 GCA_946479015.1 uncultured Gemmatimonadota bacterium
GGGACGCGGGGCGCGTCCCGCGCCCCGAGTTGAGCCCCCCCGCCCGCCCCACTAGCTTTCACCCATGATCTCACCCGCCAGCCCCGAGCGCTCGTCGTGAAGGTCGGCCTCATCACGCTCGGCTGCGACAAGAACACCGTGGACAGCGAGCGCTATCTCGCGGCGCTCCTCGACCGCGGCGCGGAGCACACGCCGGACCTCGCCGAAGCCGACGTCATCATCGTCAACACCTGCGGCTTCATCGACGCCGCCAAGCAGGAGTCCATCGACGCCATCGTCGAGGCCGGGCGCCTCAAGGCCGATGGGTCGTGCCAGGCGGTGGTGGCCGTGGGGTGCATGGTGCAGCGCCACAAGACGGAGCTGGAGGCGGAGCTGCCGGAGGTGGACATCTTCCTCGGCTCGTCGGAGATGGACCGCCTGCTCCCCGCGCTCGAGGAGCGCGGCGTGCTCGGCGCGCACGACCCGCTCGCCGAGCACCCCGGCGTGCGCGTCTACACCGGCGAGCTGCCGCACGTCCGCTACCTGAAGGTGAGCGAGGGGTGCGACCACGGGTGCGCCTTCTGCGCCATCCCGCTCATGCGCGGGAAGCACCGGTCGTTCGCGCTCGACGAGGTGATCCGCGAGGCGCAGCTCCTCGAGCTGCAGGGCGCGCGCGAGCTGAATCTCGTGGCGCAGGACCTCGCGCATTGGGGGCGCGACCGCCGCGACGGCACCGGGCTCCCCGACCTGCTCGAGCGCCTCGTCGCCGAGACCTCCGTGCCGTGGATCCGGCTGCTGTACCTCTACTCGGCGGGGATCACGCCGCGGCTGCTCGAGGTGATGGCGCGCGAGCCGCGCATCACCCCCTACCTGGACATCCCGATCCAGCACGGCTCCGACGCCGTGCTCGCGCGCATGCGCCGTCCAGAGCGCGCGCGCACCATCCGCGACACCGTGGCGCGCCTGCGCGGCGCGGTCCCCGACGTCTCCATCCGCACCACGTGCATCGTCGGCTTCCCCGGCGAGACCGAGGACGACTTCCAGCGGCTGCTCGACCTGCTCGAGGAGGTGCGCTTCGAGCGCGTGGGCGCGTTCACCTACTCCCCGCAGGAGGGGACGCGCGCCGCGGCCATGGAAGATGACGTCCCCATGGCGGTGAAGCTCGAGCGGCTGGAGCGGCTCGGGGAGCTGCAGCGCGCGATCACCGCCGAGCGCTACGAGCGGTTCGTGGGGAGGAAGGTGATGGCAATCATCGATCGGGGCGCGGACGGCGCGGGACTCGGGATTCGGGAATCGGGAATCGGGGGAATGTCGGTGGGGAGGGTACAGGGAAGGCTGCTCTGCCAGGCGGACGACATCGATGGCGTCACCTGGTTGGAGGGAGACGCGCCGCCGGGGGCGATCGTGGAGTGCGAGGTGGACGAGGTGGTGGACGACTACGACTTCGCGGCGCGCATCGTCCGGGTCGTGGACGCGCCCCGCGCACCGCGCACCGCGCCCCGCGCCCTACCAATGCTCTCCGCCATCGCCAACGGGAGCTTCGGGCGATGACCTCGCGCTCGACCGCCATCATGCGCCGCGCGCGCGCGGTGATCCCCGGCGGCGTCAACTCTCCCGTGCGCGCCTTCGGCGGCGTGGGAGGGGAGCCGTTCGTCGTCGAGCGCGGCGAGGGGGCGCGCATCTGGGACGTGGACGGGCGCGAGTACATCGACTTCGTGCTCTCGTGGGGACCGCTCGTGCTCGGCCACGCGCCGCCGCCGGTGATCGACGCCCTCGAGCGCGCGATGTACCGCGGCACGAGCTTCGGCATCCCCACCGAGGGGGAGGTGGAGCTCGCGGAGGTGGTGGTGCAGCGCATGCCGCACGTGGAGATGCTGCGCTTCGTGTCCAGCGGCACCGAGGCGACGATGAGCGCCATCCGCCTCGCCCGCGCGTACACGAAGCGCGACGCGATCCTCAAGTTCGAGGGGTGCTACCACGGGCACGCGGACTCGTTCCTCGTGCGCGCGGGCTCCGGCGTGGCGACGCTCGGCCTCCCTAACTCTCCCGGCGTCCCCGAGTCGCTCGCCGAGCTGACGCTCACCGCCCCGTACAACGATGCCGACGCCGTGCGGCGGCTCGTGCGCGCGCACCCCGGGCGGATCGCGGCGATCATCGTGGAGCCGGTAGTGGGGAACGCCGGATTCATCCCCCCCGATCCGTCGTTCCTCCCCGCGCTGCGCGAGATCGCGACCGAGGCCGGCGCGCTCCTCATCTTCGACGAGGTGATGACCGGCTTCCGCATCGCCCCGGGAGGCGCGTGCGAGCGCTTCGGCGTGATCGCGGACCTGACGACGCTCGGCAAGGTGATCGGCGGCGGGCTCCCCGTGGCGGCGTACGGCGGGCGCCGCGAGATCATGGAGCTCATCGCGCCGGACGGGCCGGTGTATCAAGCGGGCACGCTCTCCGGGAACCCGCTGGCGATGGCCGCGGGGCTCGCCACGCTCCGCGCGCTCGGCACGGCGCTGCACGAGCGGATCGAGGCGCGCACCGCGCGGCTGGTGGCGGGGCTGCGCGAGATCGCGGCGCGCCGCGGCGTCCCGTTCACCGCCGATCACGCGGGCACGATGTGGGGCTTCTTCTTCCGCGCCGAGCCCGTGCGCAACTTCACTGACGCGAAGAGCGCCGACGCGGAGCTGTTCCGCCGCTTCTTCCACGCCGCGCTCGAGCGAGGCGTCTACCTCGCCCCGTCCCCCTACGAGGCGGCGTTCATGTCCGCCGCTCACGGAGATCCCGAGATCGATGCCGCGCTGGAGCGCCTGGACGACGCGCTACGGGCCGCGCGCGCGTAAGGCGGCGCTGCCGGCCGCGCTCCTGGCCGCGGCCGCCTGCGTCTCCACCGTGACGCGCCCCGCGCCGCCCGCGCCCGCCCCGTCCGACACCTCGCGCCCCGCTCCGCCGGACACCACGGCCGGGGTCGAGAACGTGCCGCCGCCGCCGGAGCGTAAGCTCGAGGGGGAGCGCGTGGTACGCATCGCCCTCTCCACCGGCGCGCCGCACGTGACGATCTCCGGCACCGGCGACTGGCGCCTCTACGACTCGGGGGGGGAGAGCACCCTGCTGCGCGCCGATCCCGGCGCGCTGTGGACCATCGAGGCGCACGACGGGAAGCTGCGCGCCGTGGGAGAGGATGGGCAGCGCACCCCCTTCCGTCCCGCGCCGTTCATCGCGCGCGGCGTGGGGCTCGGCGCGCTCGTGGCCGTGAACGGGAAGCGCTATCGCGGCGAGGTGTGGGTGATCCCCTCGGGGGACGAGGTGCTGGTGGTGAACCGCCTGTACCTCGAGGACTACCTGCGCGGCGTCGTCCCGCTCGAGATCGGGCACCGGGCGCCCGGAGAGGCGGCGGCGGTGCAGGCGCAGGCGGTGGCCGCGCGCAGCTACGCCTACACGCACCTGTCGCCCGGTCGCCGCTGGGACATGGTGGCCACGGTGATGGACCAGGTGTACGGCGGCGTGGACGCCGAGACGCCGATCAGCGATGCCGCGGTGGAGACGACGCGGGGGCTCGTGCTCACCTACGACGGCCGCGTGGTGAACGCGCCGTACTACTCCACCTGCGGCGGGAGCACCGCCGCGGCGAGCGAGGTGTGGCACGAGGGGGACGAGCCGTATCTCGTCCCGGTGAGCGACCGCATCCCGGGCTCCGACCGCTACTACTGCGACATCTCCCCGCGCTTCACGTGGACGCGCACCTTCACCGCGCGCGCGCTGCGCGAGGTGCTCGATCGCTATCTCCACCAGTACGCGGACGACGCGGGGCGCCACGTGGGGACGCCGCGGTCGGTGGAGGTGGACGGGCACACCGCATCGGGGCGCGTGCGCCGGCTGGTGATCGCCACCGATCGCGGGCGCTGGTCGCTGCGCGGGAACGACATCCGATTCGTGCTGCGCCAGGCCAGTGGCGAGATCCTCCAGAGCACGTATTTTTCCGTCGAGACCGAGCGCGCCGATGACGGCTCGCTCTCGCGGCTCACCCTGCGCGGCAGGGGGTATGGCCATGGGATCGGGATGTGCCAGTGGGGCGCGATCGGGCGGGCCCGCGCCGGTTTCGACTATCGCACCATTCTCGCCACCTACTACCCGGGGACGGTCGTTGCGCGCGTGGACTAGCGCGCTCGCCGCGCTCGCGTTCCTCGCGCTCGCGCCGCGCGTGGACGCGCAGCGGTCGATCTTCGACCGGCTCGGCCTCGACCGCCTCCACCTGAGCGGCGTGGGGATCGCCGCCGGGCCGGTGGCGCCGAAGAACGTGGTGGCCACGCGCTCGTACGGCGTGCAGGCCGACTACGGCGAGATCGCCCCCCACTGGCACGTCCTGTTCGGCGTCAGCTACTGGGGCTCCCGCTTCGACAACGACGCCGTGGCCGGCTTCGTGAGCCAGCTCCGGAAGTCGATCGTCGATCCCGCGGGGGACGACACGATCGTCACCGACAGGGTGCGCGTCTCCGACATCGCCCTCGAGGCGGACGCGCGCTGGGTTCCGGTGCCGCCGTCCGTGGTCGTGCGTCCCTTTCTGGGGTTCGGCATCGGCGCGCACGTGGTGAACGCCGAGTCGAAGCTCATCGCGGGGACGTTCGTCGAGAGCGCCCTCGACAACATCGCCACCGGGCTCACCGCGAGCGCCGGCGTGGAGATCGCGCCGTCGCCGCACGTGGGCTTCGGGGTGGAAGGGCGCTACACGCTGCTCAGCAACGTCCGCTTCGGCGCCATCCGCGCCACCGCCAGCTACCGCTTCAGTCTCTCCTCGTCCCAGCACACGCGAGCCCCATGAAGCCCAACATCCGGATCGGTGTCGTCGGTGCCGGCGCGATCGCCCAGGTCGCGCACCTTCCCGCGCTCGCGAAGATCCGCGGCGCCCAGCTCGTGGCCCTCTGCGACAACGATGGCCCGAAGGCGCGCTCGCTCGCCGAGCGCTTCGGCATCCCCGACGTGTTCACGGACATCGAGGACCTGCTCGAGTACGACGAGCTGGACGCCGTCGTGATCAGCACCCCCAACCACCTGCACGAGCCGCACGTGCTGAGCGCGCTCGCGGCGAAGGTGAACGTGCTCTGCGAGCGTCCGCTCGCCCTCACCACGCGCGGCGTGGAGCGCATCCTCGCCGCGGCGCAGCGCGGCGACCGCAAGGTGGCGGTGGCCAACAACTACCGCTTCCGCTCCGACGTGCAGGCGCTGAACGGCTTCCTGCGCGGCGGCGAGCTGGGGAAGCTCGTGGGGGTGCGCGGCGGGCACTACCAGCAGAAGCGTCCCCCCGAGGGGTGGCGCTTCCGGCGGGCGGAGGCGGGCGGGGGCGCGTTCGTGGAGCACGGCATGCCGCTCCTCGATCTCGCGCTCTGGCTCGCCGACTTTCCCGATCCCGTGCGCGTGAGCGCGCACATGGAGCGCGGGCGCGGGGCCAGCGCGGTCGAGGAGTCGCTCGTCGCGCTGGTGGAGTGCGCGCAGGGGAAGACGTTCACCATCGATGTGTCGTGGTCGTACGTGGGGCAGGAGGACCGCTGGTGGTTCGACGTGCTCGCCACCCGCGGCAGCGCGCAACTCTCCCCGTTGCGCGTGGTGAAGGAGCTGAACGGCAAGGCCACCGACGTCACGCCGCGCGGCGCCTCCACGCGCGAGAGCGCGTTCGTGCAGAGCTACCGCGCCGAGCTCGCGCACTTCATCGCCGTGCTCCAGGAGGAGGCGAGCTACGAGCCCCCCACCGACCAGGTGATCCTGCACCGCATCGCGGAGGCGATCTACAAGTCCGCCGACGAGGGGAAAGAGATCCGGCTGTGAGGTTCCGCTCGCTGCGTCCCACCAGGAGCGAGGCGGTCGCGGCGCTCGCCTCGGCGCTCCTGTTCGTGCTCTCCTTCCCGCCGTTCCCGCTCGTCGTCCCGGTGTTCCTCTGCCTGGTGCCGGTGGCGCTGGCGGTGGCGAAGCGGGCCGACGCCGCCGAGTCGTGGCGCTCGTCGGTGCGCATCGGCGCGTGGTTCGGCATCGTGGGGTACGGCATCAGCCTCTACTGGCTCGCGGTCGCGCTCCGCATCTACACCAACCTCGCCATCCTTGGCTGGGTGGGAGCGCTGCTCGTGCTCACCCCCGTGATCGCGCTCACCACCGCGGCGCTGTTCGCCGCCCGGCGGGCGACGCGCCTTCCGCTCGCCATCCTGCTCCCCGTGGTGTGGGTGGCGTCCGAGGTGGCGCTCACCCATCTCTCGGATCTCGCCTTCCCCTGGCTCCCGCTTGGGCTCTCGATGGCGCACATCCCGCTGATGGCGCAGGCGGCCGACCTGAGCGGCGTGCACGGGCTGAGCTTCTGGATCGCGGCGGTGAACGGGCTCATCGCCGATGCGTGGCTGCTGCGCGCGCAGCGCGCCGCCGTGGCGAAGCGCGCCGCGGCCATCGTGGTACTGTGTGCCGTCGTGGCCGCGTACGGCGCGTGGCGGCTGCGGACGATCGTGCTGCGCCCGGTGGCGCCGATGGCCATCGTGCAGCCGAACATCCCGCAGGAAGAGAAGTGGCAGGCGGAGAACCAGGAGCGCATCGTCGGGATCCTCTCGCGGCTCACGCGGGAGCGCCTCGCCCGACACGACGCGCGGCTCGTGCTCTGGCCCGAGGTCGCGCTCCCCGACTTCCTCTTCCGCCACCCGAACTGGTCCGACACGCTGCGCGTGCTCGCCAGGGAGGGGCACGTCCCCATCCTGTTCGGTGCGCTCGATCTGGTGGAGCGCGCCCCCGGCGATTACGACTACTACAACGCGGCGATGCTGGTGGACTCCATCGGCCGCCTCGGGGCGGAGCCGGCGTACCACAAGACGTATCTCGTGCCGGTGGTGGAGCGCGTGCCGTTCCTGAACCCGCGCTGGTTCGCGGCGCTCAAGTTCTTCGGCGGCTTCGGGCGCGGGATGCACCACCCGCCTCCCTTCACCTTCCCGTTCGGGAAGGTGGGGGTGCTCATCTGCTACGAGTCCATCTTCCCGCAGCGCTCGCGCACGTACCGGCGGGAGGGAGCGTCGGTGATCGTGAACATCACCAACGATGCCTGGTTCGGCCGGAGCATCGCCGTCCACCAGCACTTCGCGCACCTGCCGCTGCGCGCGATCGAGAACCGCGTGGGGATCGTGCGCGCGGCGAACACCGGGATCTCCGCCTACATCGACCCGCTCGGCCGCGTGCACGGCGCCACCGACCTGTTCGTCCCCGCCGCGCGCACCTACGAGGCGCAGACCACGGACGTTCGCACCCTCTACGTGCGCCTCGGCGACTGGCTCGGCACGCTCTCCGTGCTGGGAACGCTCGCCGCCGTGGCGCTCGCCTGGCGGAGAGGGCGGGAGCCGTGACCGCGCGCTCCGTCGGCATCGACGTCGGCGGAACGTTCACCGATCTCGTCGCCATCGACGGCGATGGCCGTGTGGAATCGCGCAAGGTGCTGAGCACGCCGGCCGACCAGAGCGCCGGCGTGATGGCGGCGCTCCAGGCGCTCGGCGGCGCGCCGGCAGAGATCGAGCGCGTGGTGCACGGCACCACCGTCGCCACCAACGCGCTGCTCGAGCGCACCGGCGCGCGCGTCACCCTCTGCGCCACAGCGGGGGCCACCGATCTCCTCGAGCTACGCCGCCAGGAGCGCGCGTCGCTCTACGATCTCTCCAGACACCATCCCGCGCCGCTCGTCCCGCCCGAGCGGTGCGTGGCCGGTCGCGAGCGCATCGCCCCCGCGGGGGTGACGCGCCCGCTCGATGAATCGGCGG
>CAMLEQ010000169.1 GCA_946479015.1 uncultured Gemmatimonadota bacterium
TCGCAGCGTGTAAGCGCGACGCCGCCAGAGCCACACCCCCGCGTCACGCCAGTCCGAGGAGCCCCGCCACGGCCCGCGGCACGCCAGTACCAGGAGCCCACCACGGCCCGCGCCAGTCCACGGAGCCCGCCACGCCCTCGCGGGCACGAAGAGCCCGGCACGCCGCGCGGGAGTCGCGTCGCGCCGGAGGAACTCCAGGCGCCACCACTCCGCTTAGATTCAGGCACAGTCTCCGGAGGCCCGCATGACCGAAGCGCAACGGCGGCATCTCGAGCGGCGGCTTCTCGACGAGCGCAAGCGCGTGGTCGAGTTGCTCGCGCGCTACCACGAGGCGACCAGCTCCGAGGAGCGCGACCAGGCCGGCGATCTCACCGCGTATCCCTTCCACTTCGCCGACGAAGGGACCGACAACGCCGATCAGGACGTCGAGGCCGTGCTCGCACAGCAAGAGAGCGCGACACTCGCCGAGATCGACGAGGCGCTGCGCCGCCTCTACCACGAGCCCGACAAGTTCGGCCGCTGCGACGCCGATGGACGCGAGATCCCGTACTCGCGCCTCGACATCATTCCCTGGGCACACACCTGCCCCGACCACGAGCGCCGCGCATGACCACCACGCCCGTGCCGGCCGCCGGCGCGGACGCGTGGCCCACGCTCTCCTACGCCGCCGAGAAGGACACCTACGAGACGCTCCATCTCTGGGCGCAGATCGTCGGGAAGATCCGCCTTGCGCGCGCGCCGATGGTGAACCACTGGTGGCAGGTGCCGCTCTACGTCACCGCGCGCGGCCTCGGCACCTCCGCCATCCCCGCGAACGGCGGTGCGTTCGAGATGGAGTTCGATGTCATCGACCACGCGCTCCACATCCGCTCGAGCGGCGGCGAAGTCCGCGACGTCGCGCTGCGCCCGCGCACGGTGGCCGACTTCCATCGCGCGGTGATGCGCGCGCTCGACGAGCTCGGGCTCTCCACGCGGATCTGGACGATGCCCGTCGAGATCCCCGGCGCGATCCGCTTCGAGCGGGACGACGTGCACGCGAGCTACGATCCCGACGCGGCGCACCGGCTCTGGCGGGCGCTGGTGCGGAGCGAGCACGTGCTGCAGCGGTTCCGTGGACGCTTCATCGGAAAGGCGAGCCCCGTGCACTTCTTCTGGGGGAGCTTCGATCTCGCCGCCACCCGCTTCTCCGGGCGTCGCGCGCCGCCGCACCCTGGCGGCAACCCGACGGTGGCCGACTGGGTGATGCGCGAGGCCTACTCGCACGAGGAGAGCAGCGCCGGCTTCTGGCCGGGCGGCGCGGGAATGGAGGAGGCGGCGTACTACGCCTACGCGTATCCGGAGCCCGAGGGCTTCCGCGTCGCACGCGTCGCTCCGAGCGCGGCCAACTACGTGGACGCGCTCGGCGAGTTCGTGCTGCCGTACGAGGCGGTGCGCTCCGCGCCCGACCCGGACGCCATGCTGATGGAGTTCCTCGAGAGCACGTACGCGGCCGCCGCCGACCTCGCGCACTGGGACCGCGCCTCGCTCGAGCGCGCCCCGGCCGCCCACTGAGCCCCGCGCCGTGGGCGCGGCACGCCGTGCCGCACCCCTGGCGCCTGACGAGCGATCCGGGCTAGCTCTTGTGGCTCAGCGAGTACACGTATGCCGCCACCGACTTGACCTGATCGTCGGTGAGCGGCGCTCCGCCCTTGGGCGGCATCGGCGCGGTGTACGGCGGCGTGGGGTTCGGCACCCCTTCCGTCACCCGCTTCACGATGAAATTGTAGCTCCCGTCGCCGGTGAGCCACTTGTGCTGTACCAGCGGCGGCGCGAGCTGCGTGCCTTTCGCGTCCGGCCCGTGGCACGTGTAGCACAGCCCACCCGCCTTCTGCCCGTGGAAGATGCTGTCCCCCTCGGCGATCATCTTCGGGGTGATGTTGCCGCCGCCGCCACCGCCGCCACCGCCCCCCGCGGCGGCGGTCGTGCCGGCCGCCGCGCCGCCGGCCGCCGCCGTCGATCCCGGCGCTGCGCCGGGAGCCGCCGTCGAGGTCGAGCCGGCCGCCGCCCCCCCGGCCGCGGGAGCCCCGGCGCCGCCGGCGCTCGTGTTGTTCGCATTCTTCTCTCCACCACCACATGCCGCGGCGAACGCGACGGCCGTGACCAGTCCGCACGCGCGCCACCCCATGCGGATCGGCAGCTCCAGGTGCCACATCGGATCTCCTTGTAGGACGCGCCCCACTTCGCCGCAAGCCGCACGCCGCTGCGCCGACGCCAGCCGGACTCTCCGCTGCGCTCGTCATGCATGGACTGGATTGTGCGTCACCGACCTCCGATCCCCCCCCGACCGGACACGGCCGCTGGGCCGTGCGCCGCGAGGGCGAGGAATCGAAGATCGTCCATGGAGCCGGAGTCGCATGCGGGACGATACGAGACCCGAAGGTGAGCGCTCGCCGATGGAGGAGGAATCACTGCACGAGCGATCGGGCCCGCTGCGGCGCCAGCGGACCGCCGGGCACCACACCGACCGACGCCGGACCGCGATGCACGCCACGCCGTCCGACGCGGAAGTGCCGCTCCCCGGAGGACGCGAGCCGGGCGGCGCTGCCGGCTCGCCCCCCGATCAGATCGCGGCCGCGCTCGAGCGCGCGGCGGACCAACTCGCCACCCTCCTGCGCGCCACGGATGCGATCTCCAGCGCAGCGACCCTCCAGGAGGTGCTCGACGTCGGCATCGCGCAGGCCATGGACGCGGTGCACGCGCTCGGCGGTTCCCTCGCGCTCCTCGCGCACGATGGCATCTCGCTCGACGTGGTGCGCACCGCCGGCACGCAGGGCGAGCTGGCGGAGGTGCGCGCGCGGGTCTCCATCGACGCACCCTCCCCCGTGGGCGAGGCGGCGCAGACTGGCGTCCCGCTCTTTCTCGAGTCCGCGGCGGCATGGCGCGAGCGCTTCCCTTCCGTCCCCGTTCCCCTCGCCGGCCGCCGTGACGGCGCCTGGGCCATCCTCCCGCTCGCCGCGCACCGGAAGGTGATGGGCACGCTCGCCCTCACCTTCGATGCCGCCCGCCCGTTCGCGCCCGACGACCGCGAGCTCATGCGCGCGCTCGCCCGCCAGTGCGCGCAGGCGATCTCCCGCGCGCGCCTGTACGAGGCCTCGATGGAGGCGAGCCGCGCGAAGTCGGAGTTCCTCGCCGTGATGTCACACGAGCTGCGCACGCCGCTCACCGCGATCCTCGGACACGAGGAGCTGCTCTCGGAAGGGATCCTCGGCCCGCTCACCACCGCGCAGCGCGAGCACCTCGCGCGCATCCGCGCCAGCGGCGAGCACCTGCTCGTCCTCATCGACGAGGTGCTGCGCCTCACCCACGTGCAGTCGGGGCACGACCCCGTGCGGGCGGAGCCGTGTGTGGTGGACGACGTGGTGGAGGAGGCGCTCCGCACCATCGCGCCCGCCGCCGAAGCGAAGGGGCTCGAGCTCGTGCACCGGCGCGCGACACCCCCGATCCAACTCCACACCGATCGCGCGAAGCTGAGGCACATCATCACCAACCTCGCGGCCAACGCGGCCAAGTTCACGCAGCGCGGGCGCATCGAGGTGGAGACGCGGGTGACGCGCGGGCGCGCCGTGATCTCCGTGAGCGACACGGGAATCGGCATCAGCGCCGAGCACCTGCCGTACGTGTTCGACAGCTTCTGGCAGGCCGACCAACGACTCACGCGCGCGGCGGGCGGCGTGGGGATGGGCCTCGCCGTCGCGCGCGAGCTCGCGCGCCTGCTCGGCGGCGACGTGCACGCGCGCAGCCGTCCAGGGATCGGCAGCACGTTCACCGCGTGGATCCCGATGCGGCGCGCGCGGCGCGCCGGCGGGGGACGCGCGGAGGAGTGAGCGCATCGCGCGCCAGCGACTGGAGCGGCGAGCGCGTCCACGAGAGCCATGAGTTTCTCGCGCGCGGGGTGGAACCCGGGGCGCGCGAACTCCCTTTGAACTGACACCGACGTCGCGCCCGCCCCGGGTGGCGCGAGTCGTGCGGGCCAGCGCCTCCCCGCGGCGAATTCCGATCGCGCCTCCGGTCGCGCGCGCCGCTCACCCCCGCCCCTCCCTCGAGGACGGTGTCGCATGAGTGTCATCGAATATCACGGCCTCATCCGGGCCTCGCTCGCGGAGCTCCTCGCCGATGCACGCGAGCGGACGCTGCTGCTCGTGAGCCCGGTCGACGAGACCGACCTCCGCCGCCAGCACGATCCGCTCATGGGTCCCATCCTCTGGGACCTCGGCCACATCGCCCACTTCGAGGAGCTCTGGCTCACCCGCAACCTCGACGGCCCGATCGAGTTCGTGGAGATGCCGGGGCTGTACAATCCGTTCGAGCACCCGCGCGGCGTGCGCGGCACGCTGGACCTGCCCACGCTCGACGCCACGCTCGCGCGCATGCGCGAGATCCGTGAGCGCGTGCTCGCTCGCCTCGCCGATATCGATCTCGATGCCACCGCGCCGCCGCTGCTGCGCGATGGCTACGTGTATCGCATGGTGGCGCAGCACGAGTACCAGCATGACGAGACGATCCTTCAGACGCTCCAGTTGAAGCAGGGCGCGCCGTACCATCCCGCACGGCGCGTGGAGCCGCCGCGCGGACGCGCGCCGGCACCACTCGGCGCGATGGTGCGCTTCCCCGGCGGCGACGTCTGGCTCGGCACGGACGACCGGAGCGCCGCGTACGACAACGAGCGCCCGCGCCACCGCCGCGCCATCGCGCCCTTCTGGATCGACGTCACGCCCGTGACCAACTCGCAGTACCTCGCGTTCGTGGAGGCGAACGGCTACGCGACGCGCGGCTGGTGGTCGGAGGAGGGGTGGCGCTGGCTCTGCACTTCCGAGGCACGCGCGCCGAAGTACTGGACGCGCCGGGACGACGAATGGCAGGAGCGCGCCATGGATCGCATCGCGCCGATCGATCCGCTGGCGCCGGTGTGTCACGTGAACGCCCACGAGGCGGAGGCGTTCGCGCACTGGGCGGGGAAGCGACTCCCCACCGAGGCGGAGTGGGAAGCCGCGGCCGCATGGGACCCCGCCGACCGCGAATGGCGAACATACCCGTGGGGCGACGAGCCGCCCACGCCGGCACACGCGAACCTCGACCAGCTCGCGTTCGCCCCGGCGCAGGTTGGCGCGTACCCGTCGAACGTCTCCCCCATCGGCTGTCACGGCATGATCGGCGACGTGTGGGAGTGGACGTCGTCGGACTTCGCGCCATACCCCGGTTTCCGGAGCTTCCCGTACCCCGAGTACTCCGAGGTCTTCTTCGGCACCGAGTACCGGGTGCTGCGCGGCGGCTCCTGGGCCACGCGCCCCGGAGCGATCCGGAACAGCTTCCGCAACTGGGACTACCCCATCCGGCGGCAGATCTTCGCCGGCTTCCGGTGCGCCCGCGATGACTAGCCCAGCCCGCGCCGATGCGCGCCAGACCATCGAGTCCCCGCTGCTCGCCGATGTCCGGCACGGGCTCTCGCTGCCGCAGAAGGAGCTGCCGCCGAAGTACTTCTACGATCACCGCGGCTCCGAGCTGTTCGAGGAGATCACGCGGCTCCCCGAGTACTACCTCACGCGCACCGAGCGCGCGATGCTGCGCGCGCTCGCGCCGGGACTCATCGCCGCCATGCGCCCGCGCACGCTCGTGGAGCTGGGCGCGGGGAGCGCGGAGAAGACGCGCATCCTGCTCGATGCGATGTGCCGCGTGGCCGACGTGCCGCACGCGTACGTGCCGGTGGACGTGAGCGCCGAGTTCCTGGAGGGCACCGCCGCGCGTCTGCGCGACGAGTATCCGTCACTCGACGTGCTGCCGGTGGTCGCCGACATCTCCACCGGCCTCCTGCTGCCGGCGCTCCGCCATCCGGTGCTCCACGTCTTCCTCGGGAGCACGATCGGGAACTTCGAGCCGCCGGCGGCGATCCGGCTCCTCCGGCACGTGCGCGCCGCCATGCGCGATGGCGACCGGCTGCTCCTCGGCGCGGACCTGCGGAAGCCGGTGGAGCGCATCGAGGCGGCGTACAACGACGCGCGCGGGGTGACGGCGGAGTTCAACCGCAACGTGCTGCGCGTGCTGAACCGCGAGCTGGGCGCCGACTTCGACGTGGCCGCGTTCCGGCACCGCGCCTTCTACGACCGCGAGCGGCACCGGATCGAGATGCACCTGGTGGCCGACGCGCCGCAGCGGGTGACGGTGCCCGGCGTGGGGACGGTGCGCATCGCGCGCGGGGAGAGCATCCGCACGGAGATCAGTTGCAAGTACGACCGCGAGGCGATCGCCTCGATGTTCGCCGCGGCGGGGCTGGCGCTGGCCGGGTGGCACACCGACGCCGAGGGATTGTTCGCGCTCGCGCTCGGGGCACGCGCCTGATGCCGCCGGCCATCGCCGCGCGCTCGCTGGAGCACGCGCTGCACGAGGCGTGCTTCGCCCCGCGCCCTCCCGCGGACGGGCCACCGCGCATCGGCGCGGAGGCGGAGCTGATCCCGGTGGATGCGGGGACGCGGCGCGTCGCGCCCATCGATGACGGCGCGGGGCGCGGCACGCTGCACGTGCTGCGCGCGGTGGGCGCCGTGCGCGGCTGGAAGGAGCGGCGCACGTGCAAGGGGACGCCGGCGTTCGCCCTCCCCGATGGGGGCACGATCACCTTCGAGCCCGGTGGACAGGTCGAGTACGGCGCGCCTCCCCTGCCGTCGGCGAGCGCGCTCGCGCGCTCGCTCGCCGGCCTGCACCACGCGCTGCGCGACGCGGCCGAGCGGCAGGGGATCGAGCTGCTCACGGTGGGCATCGATCCGGTGAATCCCGTGGAGCGCGCGCCGCTCCAGCTCGATGCGGCGCGCTACGCCCGCATGGCGGAGTACCTCGCCACCATCGGCCCGTGCGGCGCGCGCATGATGCGACAGACGGCGGCGTTGCAGGTGAGTCTCGACGCCGGGAGCGAGCCCGCGGCGCGCTGGCGGCTGCTGAACGCCCTGGCGCCGTGGATGGTGGCGCTGTTCGCGAACTCCCCACGATACGCGGGGGCGGAATCAGGCCATGCCAGCTACCGCGCGGCCGTGTGGCGCGCGGTGGATCCGCGGCGCACGGGGATCTTCCAGGGGTGCGATCCCGCCGCCGAGTACACGCGCTTCGCGCTGCAGGCGCCGGCGATGATGCTCGGCCCGCGCGGCGGCGTCTACGAGCCGTTCGCCGCCTGGCTCGCGCGCGGCGAGGCGGGGCGCGAGGACTGGGAGACGCATCTGTCCACGCTCTTCCCCGAGGTGCGCCCGCGCGGCTACTTCGAGGTCCGCTCGTGCGACGCGCTCCCGCCGGAGCGCATGATCGCGCCGATCGTGTTTCTCGCGGGGCTCGCGTACCACCCGCCGAGCGCATCGGCCGCGCTCGAGCTCCTCGGCGATCCCGACCCCGCGCTCCTCGCGCGCGCCGCTCGCGACGGCACCACCGACCCCACCATCGCGCGTCTGGCACCATCGCTCGTGGAGCTGGCCCTCGATGGGGCGAACGCGCTCGGAGAGAGCTATGTCGAGGGGGAAGATCTGGAGAGGTGTGGACAGATCTTGAGGGGGATGTAGGACCTGGTTGCTAGAGCACCAGACAACGCGTGTCGCGTGTAGGGAACTGACGGAAAGAGGAGGGAGGTAGAGCGAGAGTAGGTTCGGTTGTAGAGAGAGTCCATCTACACACGAACCTACACGCGCCGTACCTCCCTCCTCTTTCCGTCAGT